>JALZAO010000060.1 GCA_030948305.1 Pseudomonadota bacterium | reverse complement strand
TATGACGACACTGCCATCGTCGGCGAGATGCAGAAACCGGAATGGAGCGCCTACGAGATGCCGCTCGATTCGATTCTCTTCGTTCCCTGGGGTCTCGCGGTCAAGCAGGGTGAGAAGGGCCTGGCCGACATGCTCTCGAAGACCGTCACCGAATGGCACAAGACGGGTCTTGTTCAGGGGCTCGAAACGAAGTGGGGCATCAAGCCCACCAAGTTTGCGCAGGAATCGCGCGACAAGTACAAATAAGTTGCCTGTGGCAGCGCGAGGGAGGACGCTGAGGCCGTCCCTGCGCGACCGCTTACGCTTGTCGATCGGGACGCCTGATGGAGTTTTTCTGGGCCTGGTTCCGCTGGTTGCACGATGCGACCGGCATCAACCTCACGATCTTCTACGACGCGTTTGATCGCGGCCGCTTTGCCAGCGGCTTCCTGATGACCGTCGAGCTGTCCGCGATCTGCATCGTGCTGAGCGTGC
The DNA here is from genome assembly GCA_030948305.1 of Pseudomonadota bacterium. Taxonomy (GTDB): domain Bacteria; phylum Pseudomonadota; class Gammaproteobacteria; order Burkholderiales; family Casimicrobiaceae; genus PALSA-1003. The sequence goes on along the minus strand of JALZAO010000060.1, from coordinate 7,284 downwards.
TGATCGGAATCGCCGGCGCCTGGCTCCAGCGTTCGCGGCTGCGTTTCACGCGTCACGTTATCTACTGGTACATCCAGTTCTTCCGCAATACCCCGCCGCTCGTCCAGCTCTACTTCTTCTACTTCGGCGTCGGCAGCCTGCTATCTACGACCGGCGTATCGGGATCCCCGATTCCGATGGTGAGCAACGTCACGTGGGCCATCGTGTCGCTGTCCTTCTTCGCCGGGGCGTTCAACGTGGAGATCTTTCGCTCCGGCATCGAGGCGGTGCCTCGAACCACGATCGAGGCTGCCGAATCGCTGGGATTCAGCCGGCTGCGGACATACCTTTTCATCGTGTTCCCGCTGGCTTTTCGCATCAGCCTGCCGGCGCTCAACAACAACCTGGTGAATCTGGTCAAGACGACGACGCTGGCCTACGCGATCGCCGTTCCGGAAATGCTCTACATGTCGAGCCAGATCTGGTCGGACGAGCTCAACGTTCCCGAAATGATGAACGTGTTATTGATCTGCTATTTCGCCTTGGTGGGAGCGCTCGTCTATGCCATGACCCGATGGGAGCGCGCGATCAAGGTGCCGGGGTTCGGGGTATGAGCGGATTGCGCTGGAACGATCCGCTCCCGCAAGCGACGGACTTGCCGGTCCTCCTGCCAGCGGCCTCGCGACTTGCGCGCACCTCGGCTGCCGAGCGCGCGACCGGCGCTTTCAGCTTGCGCTTGCGCCCCGCGCACGGGGTCGCGCTGCTGGTGCTGTTCCTGATCGGTTGCGGATGGGCCGAGGCGCAAGTTCAGCCGGGGCAGCCGTCGATCGTGGCAACGCTCTGGAAGTGGACGCCGGTGCTGCTGCGCGGCTTCCTGTTCAATCTCGCCATCAGCGCCGTCGCCATGGCGGCGGGCACCGTCGTCGGCCTGTTCCTCGGCTTCGCGCAGATTTCGCTGCTGCTGCCGGTCAGAAAAGGGGCCTGGCTCACGACCCATTTCTTTCGCAACGCGCCCTGGCTGGTGCTGCTCTTCTACTGCATGTTCCTGCTGCCGTTTCAGGTGACGGTCTTCGGCATGACGATTCCTATACCCGACTGGATCAAAGCCACGCTCGGCCTGTCGCTGCCCGTGATGGCAAACGTATCGGAGCTTGTCCGCGGCGCCATCCAGTCGATTCCCACGACGCAATGGGAATCCGCCGCGTCGCTCGCGTTCAACCGCCGGCAGACGCTATGGATGATCATTTTCCCCCAATGCATCAAGCGCATGCTGCCGCCCTGGATGAACCTGTATGCGATTCTCACCATGGCGACAGTGCTGACGTCGATCGTCGGCGTCAATGAAATGATGAGCCTGACCCGCCAGGCATTGAGTGCGGAGAACCGATCCGGCCTGCTGCTCGCGTTCTACAGCTATGTCCTTTTCTGGTTTTTCCTGTATTGCTATCCGATCGCGCGCTGGACCGTGCGTCTGGAAGCGCGCTACGCCGTCAACGATTGAGAGCCCGGGTGTCTGAAATGTCTGTGGCCAGCGCCGAACCCATTGTCGATATCCGCGACGTCCACCAGTCGTTCGGCGAGGTCGAAGTGTTGAAGGGGATTTCACTCTCGGTTCCCAAGGGCGGCGTCGTCTGTATTATCGGGCCCTCAGGCTCCGGCAAGTCGACGCTGCTTCGCTGCATCAACGGTCTCGTGCCGATCGACCAGGGCAGCATCCGCGTTGCGGACTTCTACGTTCACAAGCTTGTGACCGACCAGGAGAAGATCGCGCTGCGCAAGGAAGTGTCGATCGTCTTTCAGCAATACAATCTGTTCCCGCACAAGACCGCGCTGGAGAATGTAATGATGGCGCCGATCCACGTCCTCAAGGAGAACAAGGACGAAGTGCGCGTGCGGGCTGTCGCGCTGCTCAAGAAGGTCGGGCTGTCCGCCAAGGCGGACGTCTATCCGGGCGAGCTCTCCGGCGGCCAGCAGCAACGTGTCGCGATCGCGCGCTCGCTGGCGATGAGGCCCGAAGTCATGCTGTTCGACGAAGTGACGGCTGCCCTCGATCCGGAGACCGTCAAGGAGGTCCTCAATACGATTCGCGAGCTCGCGCAGGAAGGGATGACCTGCATGCTGGTCACTCACGAGATGCGCTTCGCGAGGGAACTCGCCGACGTCGTTTATTTTACCGACGGCGGCGTGATAGTCGAATCCGGGCCGCCGGCGGAGCTGTTCGACCGCGCGGTCAAGGAAAGGACGCGCGCCTTCCTGTCACAGATTCTTTAGAGCGGCTCGACGCCACTAACCATCGCCATGCGCTATTCGATTTTCTCCCTCGCTCGTAATGCTTTGCGCTATCACGAGCAGTGGCCGCTCGCCTGGCGCAGCCCGCCACCCAAGGCGCGCTACGACGCGGTCATCATCGGCGGTGGCGGCCATGGCCTCGCGACGGCGTACTACCTCGCCAAGGAGCATGGCCTGACCAATATCGCCGTGCTCGAGAAAGGCTGGCTGGGGGGAGGCAATACCGGGCGCAACACGACCATCGTCCGCTCGAACTACCACCTCGACCCCAACGCGCACTTCTACGAGTTCTCGCTCAACCTGTGGGAGGATCTGTCACAGGAGCTTAACTTCAATGTGATGTACAGCGCGCGTGGCGTTCTGAACCTGGTTCATTCACCTTCCGACATGGACGCCGCGATGCGCCGGGGCAACGCGATGCGGTTGAACGGCATCGACGCGAAGTTCCTTACCCGTGATGCAATTGCGCGCTGGATTCCCAATCTCGACTGTTCGCCCGATGCCCGGTTTCCGATTCACGGCGGCTTGCTGCAGCCACGCGGAGGAACGGTTCGGCATGATGCGGTAGCGTGGGGTTATGCCCGCGCGGCGGACGCTCGCGGCGTCGACATCATTCAGCAATGCGAAGTGACGGGAATCCGCATCGACAGAGGCACGATCCAGGGTGTCGAGACGACGCAGGGCTTCATCGCGACCAACAAGCTCGGCGTCGCGGTGGCTGGACATTCCGGCCACGTCGCCGCGATGGCGGGCTTGCGGCTTCCGATCGAATCGCACGTGCTGCAGGCGATGGTTTCGGAACCGATCAAGCCTGCGCTCGATACCGTCGTGACGTCTGGCGCGGTGCATTTCTACATCAGCCAGTCCGACAAGGGCGAGCTGGTGATGGGCGGCGACCTCGACTTCTACAATTCGTACGCGCAGCGCGGGAATCTGCCGGCCATCGAGCATGTCGTGGCGGCATGCCTCGCGTTATTCCCGAGCTTCGGACGCCTGAAGCTGATGCGCACGTGGGGCGGCATCATGGACATGACCATGGACGGCAGCCCGATTATCGCCAAGCTTCCCATCAAGGGTATGTACATGAGCGGAGGCTGGTGCTACGGCGGCTTCAAGGCCACGCCCGCCTCCGGTTGGCTCCACGCGTACACGATCGCTCGCGACGAGCCGCATCCGCTCAACGCCGCGTTCACGCTGGAGCGCTTTGCCGAGGGCCGGATGATCGACGAGAAAGGCGCCGGTCCCTACGCATGGGCGCATTAGGAATCCGCACGTGCTGCTGATCCCCTGCCCCTGGTGCGGCTCGCGCAACCAGGTGGAATTCACCTATGGCGGCGATGCGACGGTGAAGCGTCCGCCGACCGACGCGCCCATGGAAACGTGGTTCGAGTTCGTCTACCTCCGCGACAATCCGCGCGGACCGCACCAGGAGCTGTGGCTGCACAGCGCGGGGTGCCGACAGTGGTTCAAGGTCCGGCGAGATACGCGAACGCACGACATTCTCGCCAGCGCGCGCATGGATGAAGCATTGCCCGGAGCAACGTCGTGACGCAGCGCTTTCGACTTCCGACGGGCGGCATCATCGACCGGTCGCAGCCGTTGCCATTCGAGTTCGATGGCAAGGGGTATGAAGGCTATGGCGGAGACACGCTTGCCTCCGCGCTCCTCGCCAACGGCGTGCATTTCGTCGCCCGCAGCTTCAAGTACCACCGGCCGCGCGGGATTCTTTGTTCAGGCAGCGATGAGCCGAATGCCTTGCTGCAGCTCGCGCGCGGGACGCGCACCGAACCCAATGTGCTCGCCACGATGCAGGAATTGTTTGAGCGCCTGGTGGCCAACAGTCAGAACCGCTGGCCGTCGCTGGGCTTCGATGTGGGCGCGATCAACGACGCCCTATCGCGCCTCCTGCCGGCGGGTTTCTATTACAAGACGTTCATGTGGCCGCCGACGCCGCGCTGGTGGCTGCGCTACGAACACCTTATCCGGCTTGCCGCGGGAATGGGCCGTACGGCCACCGAACCGGATCCCGACCACTATGAGCATCAATACGCGCACTGCGATGTGCTGGTGATTGGCGGCGGCGCGGCCGGGCTCGCCGCAGCACGTGCAGCCGCGCAGGCCGGTGCACGGGTCATCGTATGCGACGAGAACCCGGCATTCGGCGGGGGCTTGCGCGGCATGGGTGGCGACAGCGCGACGATCGACGGCAAGGCGTCTGCGACGTGGATCGACGAGGTCGTTCGCGAGTTGTCCGGAAACGGTGACGTGAGGCTCCTGCCGCGCACGACCGCATTCGGATACTACGACGGCAACCTTGTCGGCCTGAACGAACGCGTTGCTAATCACCTGGTGGCACCGGCTGCGCACATGCCGCGGCAACGGATGTGGAAAGTTCGCGCCGCCACCGTGCTGCTTGCGAGCGGCGCACACGAGCGAGGCATCGCCTACGCCAACAACGATCTTCCCGGCACCATGCTCGCCGGCGCGGCACGTACCTATGTCGATCGCTACGCCGTGAAGCCCGGGTCGCGTGCGGTCCTCTTCACCAACAACGACAGCGCGTACGCGGCAGCATTGTCGCTCTCGCGCGTGGGCGTCTCGATCGGCGCGATCGTCGACGCACGCGAGGAGCATGAGCTCACGGATGCGCTCACGATTCGCGCGCGTGATCAAGGGATTCGAATCGTGTCCGGCGCGTTGGTGGCAGCCGCCCACGGCAGCAGTCGCGTCACGGCGGTCGATATCGAATCTCTTTCCGGCGCACGCGGCGGCCGCATCGATTGCGACCTGGTCTGCGTGTCGGGCGGCTGGAATCCCGCGGTGCATCTGTTTTCGCAGGCGCGCGGAACCTTGCGCTACGATGAATCGCTCGCCACCTTCGTCCCTCACCGCTCGCCATTGTCGATCGTCACCGCAGGCGGCGTGAACGGACGCTTCGATCCGGCCGAAGCGCTGGTGGAGGGTCATGCCGCGGGTCTCGAGGCTGCTGCGAAGGCCGGTTTTCGCGGCGCCGGAACTCCTTCGTCAGCACCAAAGGCAGAGGCCGTTGCGTCCGGTCGACTGCGGCCGGTCTGGAGCGTGCCCGCGCGAAGCAAGAGCGCCAAGCGCTTCGTCGACCTGCAGAACGACGTCACCGTCAGCGACATCGCACTTGCCGCGCGCGAGGGTTACGAATCGATCGAGCACCTCAAGCGCTACACCACGCTCGGCATGGGCACCGACCAGGGCAAGACCAGCAACATCGTCGGCTTGGCGCTCCTCGCCGAGCAACTGCATCGCCCTATTCCCGCCGTCGGCACCACGACCTTCCGCCCGCCCTATACACCGGTAACCCTCGGCGTTTTTCCGGGCGAGGACGCCGGTCCCCATGTTGAGCCGACACGCTTCTCACCGATGCACGACTGGCACGTCGAGCATGGCGCGCGTTTCATCAACGCCGGACTATGGAAGCGCGCGCACTCGTACCCGCGCGCCGGGGAGACGCCCGACGACGCGGCGAACCGCGAAGCACGCAACGTGCGGACGAACGTCGGCCTCGTCGACGTGTCAACGCTGGGCAAGATCGAGTTGCAGGGAGGAAAGGACGTCGCCGAATTTTTGAATCGGGTGTACATCAACCGCTGGGACACTCTCGCCGTCGGCCGCTGCCGCTACGGGGTGATGCTGCGCGACGACGGCATGGTGCTCGATGACGGCACGACGTCGCGGCTCGCGCCCACGCATTACCTCATGACCACCACTACGGTGAACGCGGTGCCCGTGATGCAGCACCTAGAGGCGCTGCTGCAGATCGATTGGCCGGAGTTGGAGGTGCACCTTACCTCGGTGACCGAGCAATGGTCGGCGGCGGCGCTGTCCGGTCCCAAGGCGCGCGAGGTCCTCGCCTCGGTGGTCGACATCGACGTGTCGAATGCCGCGTTTCCATTTCTCGCGGTGGGTGAGTGCAACGTGCGCGGCGCTGCAGGAGCGATACCGGCGCGATTGTTCCGAATGAGCTACTCGGGCGAGCTTGCCTACGAGATCCACGTCCCGGCGGATCGCGGGCGGGCGATGTGGGAAGCGGTCCTGGCCGCGGGCGCGCGCTACGGAATCATGCCCTACGGCACCGAAGCCATGAGCACGCTGCGCATCGAAAAGGGCCACGTCGTGATCGGCCCCGAGGCCGACGGACGTACGACGGCGGACGACCTCGGCATGGGCAAGCTCGTCAACGCGGGCAAGTGGTGCATCGGCAAGCCGCTGCTGTCGCGCTCTGCGCTGGTCGCGCCCGATCGCTGGCAGCTCGTCGGCCTCACCGCGCTCGACCGTGCCGTGATGCCACGCGGCGCGAAGATCGTCGCGGATCCCGATCACGTGCTGCCCAATCCGATGCTCGGGCACGTGACGTCGTGGTGCTGGAGTCCGCACCTGGAGACATGGATTGCGCTGGCGCTCGTCGCCAACGGTCGCGCGCGCCACGGCGAGACCTTATGGGCAGTCTCGCCGCTCGCCGATGCCAATGCGCGCGTACACGTTCGCATTGGGCCGCCGACGTTCATCGATCCCGAAGGCGAGCGCCTGCGTGGTTGATGACGGCCCGATGAATACCAGACTTGCTACGTTGCGGGAGGTCGGCCACCACGGCGTGCCCGAAACCGGCCTCACCGTTGCCGAGCTCACAATCGCAGCATCATGGAACCTGCAGGGCGATCCGACGAGGGCTGTTTTCGTCGAGGAGGCGCGCCGCTTGTTCGACCTCGCTCTTCCGATCAAGGCGAACACGACGGCCAGGAGCGACACGCTCACCGCTCTGTGGCTGGGACCCGAGTCCTGGTTGCTCGTGGCCGGTAGCGCATCGAGTCTGACCGACTTTACCGCCAAGCGCGATGCCGTGAGCCAGCAGGGCGGCGCACTTTTCGACGTTTCGACAAGCCGTGTCGCGTGGACGCTCGCCGGGCCGCGCGCGCCCGACGTACTGGCGAAAGCCTGTCCGCTGGATTTTCATCGGCGCGTCTTTGCCGTCGGAGCGTGCGCGCA
>JALZAO010000059.1 GCA_030948305.1 Pseudomonadota bacterium | reverse complement strand
CTTCGCGCTACACGCCGTACGTTCAGATAGCGACGGCCATCGACGCGAAGAATCTCGTCTCGGCCTATGTGCACTTCTATCCGCTGATACAAGAGGATTATCGCGACCTGGGGTATCCCAAGGGCTATTTCAACGACCGGCTGATCGAGGCCATCGACGATTTGCTGGCCACGCCGGAATTGACGGATCCGCCCCAGTTGGTCCAGCCCAAAGTCCTGTACCAATACTCGGACCCGGACCTCGAGGCGCGTTCTGCGGGACAGAGGATGATGATCCGCATGGGTGCCGAGAATGCGACGAAAATCAAGGCCAAGCTACAGGAGATTCGGCGCGAGTTGACCGGTCCCAAAGGCGGCAATCCAGCCAGCCTTAAATAGGCGCAACAGACTTTCGCGGGCGATTTCAGCTGCGCTGCATCTGCACGTTACGAGTTGCGCGCAAATAACCAGCCCGCGCTATTTGGCTCCCGTGCGTGGCTTGCGGTCGGTAGCCGACGCAGGTTTGCGCGACGACGCGTCTTCGCCCTTCGAGCGGCTCTTTCCCGCTTCCTCGGCTTTTTTCATCTCGTCTGCTTCGGCCTGCGACTTCGGCTCGGCGTCGCGCGCCGCCTGGTCCACGCGACCCGACTTCACGAACGCGGCTTCGTCGTCGTCGAATTTCTTGGCCGATTCATAGTCGCCTTCACCCTGGACTTTGCCCATCTCAGACTCCTTCGTTAACTGCCTATCCTTCGAACAAAACGGGCCGGTTTCCCGGCCCGTTTATTTTTTTCCTGTGCCCATCCCGCGGAGGATCGGACTCGAGGAAGCCATTCCATTTTGTTTTAGTTTGTCCTGCCTTAATAGATGTAGGGATGAGGCCGCCAGTCAACTCTAAGCCATATAGATAGTTGAAGTTGCTGCATTGTCTTCCCTACATGGCCCGCATGTTGCACCGCCGCTGCGCGACAGGAAATCGGTATTTGTCTGAATTTGCTGTAGGACGAAAAGGAAAGAGTTACAACACACGCTCACTCGGGGTCAGCGCGGGTGCGGAAAGTAATCGAGTAGCGAAGTGCCTTCGTCGGCAGCATGCTGTGCTGCCATTCCCAGCGTATCGGCCCCCGCATGACGTAAACCGATCGCGGCTCGAGCTCGAGCAGCACCATACCGTTGCGGGGTGCGCGCGGATAGAGCGGACGAAAGCGCATCCGGCCCCTTCCTGCGAGGGAAAGGCCGACCACGACACCGTAGACGGGCTTGTCGCGATGCCAGCCAATGGGGGTTCCGGGCCGGTACTCACTCACCAGTGCGTGGATAAACGTTGTGGGATCGATCGCCAGCCAACTGGCGACTTTCTGCTGCAAGTCGACAAGAATCGATGGCAGCGGTCCGCTCGAAAACGAGTCGTCATCGTTCCCGTCGTACGCTTCACCGCTTCCCGCCGGGTGGAAGTGCACCACGCGTCTTTTGGCGAAGTACTCCTGAAAGCGCGCCTCGCGAAACGGCAGCGGCTCGATCGCCGCCAGCAAGGTCTTTTCCTCCCCGCGGGTGATGAACTCGGGCTGATACACCAGCCCGTGGGGCAGTTGCTCGGGCGTTTCAAACAGGTCGGCTTGTCTCAGCTCGTCCATGGCACGTTTTAGAAGTCGCTGGAAGCGAAAAGTGCCGGTTCCGGAGGCATGCACACGTCAACACGGAGCCGATCGCGCGGGCCGTTTTCCGCCGCGGGGAAAATCCAGTATTGTCTGGATGGCGCAAAATCCCCAACAGGCCTCGTGCGGTGAACCTCGCCGCTTGATTCGGAACAGAAATCGGAGAGGGAGCCATGTTCGTCACACCTTTGTATGCCAGTCTTCTAACGCTCTGGTTCGTGGTGTTGAGTATTCGAGTCGTGAATCTGCGCCGCGGCGGCATTATCTTCGGCGATAACGGTAACGTTGCGGTGACTCGCGTCGTTCGGGCGCAGGCCAATTTCGCCGAGTATGTTCCGCTGGCGCTGCTGATGATGGGCTTTCTCGAGGTGGGTCGCTTCTCGATCTATATTCTGCACGGCTTGGGGCTCGCGCTCCTCATCGCCCGCCTGATTCACGGCCTCGCGCTTTCATTTGGATGGCAGATACGCTTCGGACGCGTCGCCGGCGCCGCGCTGACGTTCATCGTGCTGCTAATCGAGGCCTTCCTCTGCCTGTATCAGGGCCTCAGAGGGCAATGGGTGTGGTGGCAATAAAACGTTGCCCACTGCCCAACCCAAAAGCCTCGGCGGCCGGCACAGCGATCACCGTCCGCCGATTGGCGAATCGCGCCGCCGGCGCTTTAGTTGCGAACCCTTCGGAGCGGCTTCAGCGGCGCGAGTTCTTCTCTTCGTTCCCGCCGCCCCGCTCGACCTGCTCGCCCTGCAAGGACTCCACCGAACCGCGCGAGCCCTGCTGGCCGCGGCGGTCTTCCTGGTTCGCGCTTAGCGAAGGGTTGTCGGCGTCCCGGTTGCTTCCGGCACGCGGTGCCGCGCCGTCGCCGGACCCTTGCTGCGAGCAGCCGGTGCCCTGGTGTTGCTGCTGCTGCGCATTACGCGCTGCGGGGCGCGATGAAGCCTTGTCGCTGTCGGCGTGTTGCTGTGCACCACTTCGTTGCTGGCCGGCTTGCTTCTGATCGTTTTTTTGCGATAGTCGATGCTTTCCCATGGTGCTCCTCTGGCTGAAAACGGTCTGTGCGCCGCTCCGCGCCGATGGCTCCGGGCCGGCGTGCCGGAAACGGAGCAAATGCTATACCAGCTTGTCCAATCGACACAGGGCGCTTTGGCCCACCGATCGCGCTGCCCCGGACTGTGCATTGCTGCCCCGGACTGCGCATTCGCTGCCGCGCACGATGCATTTGCCGGTGTGCCATGTAAACCTTGCCGTCCTGCAATCCTTACCGATATCGATGAGGCGCATAATATCGCTCGCTTCCTCGGCGTCCCGACCATGAAAACCACTCTCCGCAAACTGATTCCTGCTTCCGCTCTCGTAGCCTGCGCAATTATTTTCAATGCCCTTGCGCCGGCAGCCGCGGCCGTGCCTCCCGCCGCGAATGCGGCAGCGTCCAAAGCAACGACCGGCGATACCGGCGTCGCCTGGTTCAAGGGCGACGTCAACGCGGCGTTTGTCGCGGCGAAGGCGGACAACAGGCCGGTATTCCTCTACTGGGGCGCGGTATGGTGCCCGCCCTGCAATCAGGTCAAGGCGACCATCTTCAATCGCCAGGATTTCATCGAGCGATCGCGCTTTTTCGTTCCCGTGTACATCGACGGCGACAGCCCCAGCGCGCAACGGCTGGGCACGCGCTTCAAGGTGAGCGCATATCCGACCATGATCCTGCTCAAGTCCGACGGCAGCGAGATCACGCGGCTGCCCGGGGAAGTCGAAGCCGAGCAGTACATGCGGGTGCTGAACCTGGGCATGAACGGCGCGCGGCCGGTCAAGGAGACCGTGGCCGCCGCGCTGGCGCACGGCGGTGCGAAGCTCAAGCCCGAGGATTGGCGGATGCTTGCGTATTACTCGTGGGAAACCGACGAACAGCAACTGCTCTCCAAGGAAAAACTCGCGTCGACGCTGCAACGTCTGGCGCTTGCCTGTCCCGCCGACCAGCCGGAAACCGCGGCGCGGCTCAAATTGCAGGCGCTGGTTGCCGCGTCTAAGGCGAAGGACGCCAAGCCGCGCGATGACAAGGCGGCAACCGCGCAGCTCATGGCGGTCCTCACCGACCCGAAGCTCGCCCGCGAAAATTTCGATCTGCTGGTCTATTACCCGCGCGAAGTCGCGAATCTGGTGACGCTGCCGAAATCGCCCGAGCGTGCGCGAGTCGTCGCCGCGTGGAATGCCGCGCTGGAGCGGCTTATTGCCGACGCGCCCTTGTCCACCGCCGATCGCCTGTCGGTGGTCGATGCCGAGGTCGCGCTTGCCAAGCTCGACGACCCCAAAGCAGCGCTGACCGACGCCCTGCTGAAGACAGTGCGCGACGAGACCGCGCGCGCCGATCGCGAAACATCGGACCCGTATGCGCGGCAGGCCGCGATCAGCGGCGCGGCGGAAGTCCTCGAGAACGCGGGCCTCGGCGGCGAGTCCGACGCACTGCTCAAGAAAGAGCTCACGCGCACGCACTATCCGTACTATTTCATGCTCGGGCTGGCCGCGAACGCCAAGAAACGCGGTGAGAAAAGCGCGGCGGTAGATTGGGCGGGAAAGGCGTACGCGGCAGCCGAGGGCGACGCCACCCGCCTGCAATGGGGCGCGAGCTACATCAACACCATGATCGACCTCGCGCCGCAGGATTCCGCGCTTATCGAAAAAACAGCGCTGAAGGTCATCGAAGATCTCGATCCGACTCCCGACACGTTTTACGAGCGCAACCGCCGTTCGCTCGAGCGTATAGGCAAGAAGCTCGCCGCGTGGAACAAGGACGGCCACCACGATGATTCGCTCAAGCGCATTCGCACGAAAATGGCCAGCGTCTGCGCGAAGCTGCCCGCGTCGGATCCGGCGCGCACGACGTGCAGCGGTGTGTTGCGTCCGGCCAGCGGAGCCAAAGCATAACTTTCATCTCAAATGAGGAGATGCGAATCGAACATTCAGCACGCGGGTCGCGGACAGCCTCGCCTGGCGGCGGGACATCCCGACTCCCGACAGCGCTAGCCTGCACTCTCGCCGCCGCGATCGTTTTCGCGAGCGCTCCCGCCATTGCCGGCGATGCCAAAGGCACGATCACCTACAAAGGCAAGGCCGGTGAAATCGTGGTGTCGATCAAGCACGCGTACCTGGTCAAAGGCCCCGACGTTGTCAGCGGCAAGACGATCCGTCGCGTGGTGCTTTCGGTCGCGGATGTCACTGCCAAGCTCGCCGCCTGCGGAACCATGATGTGCTCCGACGGCGACATCACCGAGGGCATGACCATCGATTTCGATGCGGGCCCGCGCCTTAACTTCTGGTTCGTCGGCAACAATCAGCTGGTGCAGTATTCAGGGACTGCGGAACCGGCGTCGCTGAAGCTCACCGCGGACACCCCTCAACGGCTCGCGGGCAAATGGGATTTCGATGGAAGCGCAGCCGGCGGACCGCGGGTGCAGATCAAGTTCGATGCTCCGCTGGTGAAAGAAGTCACGAAGCTGCGTTAGCTCCGAGCTCGGAATCATCCCGCGAAACCGGCGCTTAACCGTCGCTGCCGTGCGCGGCGACGGCGGCGCCGAGGCCCTCTGCACCTTTCACGCTCAGACTCAAGCCAAACAGTTTGCCGAGCGCCTGCCGGTACCGATCGGCGCCGGTTCGCATGCTGTTGTTGTGACCGCCGCCTTCAACCAGCAATAACTCCTTCGGCGCCGTGGCCGCATCGTAGAGCTGCTGGCTGAAGCGGGAAGGCACGAAGCGATCCGCCGCGCCGTGTACGACCAGCACGGGCATCGTCACCCTCGCCATCTTGCTCATCGAGTCGAATTTCTGCGACATGAGGAGTCCCACCGGCAGCCAGGCGAAGGTGACCTCGCGCGCCATGTCGGCGAGGCTGGTGAAGCTTGATTCGATGATCAGACCGCCGGCCGGAGAACCGGAGAGCGACACCGCCTGGTCCGCACTGGCAATTTTCAGTCTGGCGGTGGGAACGCGTCGCGTCACCGGTGGCACAGACGACTCCGTTGCCTCCCCGCCGAAAAGCGCGCTCGTGGACGGCGCGCCTTGTTCACTTTGTGCACTGAGCGACGCCGCCAGATCGACCGCTACCGCACCGCCGAGCGAATGTCCGTAGATGAAGCGCCGCGCCGGGTCCGGTTGCCGCGCGACCAGCCAGTCCCACGCCGCATGCGCATCTTCGTAGACGGTTCTCTCCGAAGGCACGTCGCCGTCGCTCTTGCCGAAGCCTCGATAATCGATCGCCAGCACCGAAAAGCCGAAGCCGCGCAGCTGCTCCAGCCGGAATACCTGTCCGGTGAGGCTCCAGCGCGTGCCGTGGAGATAGAGCACCGCCGGGGCGTTCGGATTTTTGGCCGGCCACCACCACGCGTGGATGCGCTGCGCGTCGGCACCATGGTTCACCGGAATATCGAACTCATGGACGCCGTCTGGCAACCCGGCGTACCACCCAGGCACCTCCTTGACCACGCGGAAGGTAAGCCGCTCTTCCTCGTGCTGCAGCGCCGCCGTGCCGCAGGCCGTCAGCACTCCCATGACGGCAACTGCTACGAGCAGCCGTCTGGCCAGTGGATGGCGTTCAGCGAAAGATGAGGCAGACATGATCAATGAGGGTCAATGAGTTCAATAATGATCAGCGGGGGTCGATGATTCTCGGCGGGGACGAATTCACAACGAAAAACCTACTGTGGCCGTTGACTGCGCTTGGGCCAACCGTGACAGACCTTGGGCATCGCCAAGGGTTCCGCGCCGCCCGCGCGAAGTGGGCCTTCGATCACCTATAATCCCGGCGTGCCTGCCGCCGAGTGTGCGGTCATCCCTTTCCGCGAAAGGAGCACCATGAGTACCCCCCGCAATGTAGCGGTCATCGTCGGCAGCCTCCGCAAGGAATCCTTCAATCGCAAGATGGCTGAGGCAATGATCGCGATGGCACCTGCGTCGCTGAAGCTTGAGATCGTCGAGATCGGGCAGGTGCCTCATTACAACCAGGACTTCGAAGCCGACCCGCCGCAGGAGGTGAAGGATTTCAAGGGTCGCATCCAGCAGGCCGACGCGGTGCTGTTCGTGACGCCGGAGTACAACCGCTCGGTGCCCGGCGTGCTCAAAAATGCAATCGACGTCGCATCGCGTCCGTACGGCAAGAGCGCGTGGAGCGGAAAGCCGGGGGCGGTTCTCAGCCTCTCGCCGGGTGTCATCGGCGCCTTCGGCGCCAATCACCATCTTCGCCAGTCGCTGGTTTTCCTCAACGTTCCGGCCATGCCGCAACCGGAGGCCTACATCGGCGGCGCCGCCAAGATGTTCAGCGATACGGGCGCGATCATCAGCGACGAGACGCGCGAGTTCGTGAACAAGTTCCTGCAGGCATTCGTGGAGTGGATCGAGAAGAACATCGCGAAGTAGCTCCACGAAGCCCCGCGCAGGCGCGGCGGCCGCTATTGCGAAGCCGTTGCCGTCAGACCACACGGCGAAGGCTCGGCGGTTCGCTTGCCGGCTTGGTCCACACCGATCCGCGCATCCAGACCGCCGTTTCCGCCACGCCCATCGGGCGGCTGAGCAGGTAGCCTTGCACCATGTCGCAGCCCATGGCGCGCAAGCGGTCCAGCGTCGCATCGTCCTCGACGCCTTCGGCCACCACCGACAGGCCCAGGTTGTGCGCGAGGTCGATGGTCGAGCGCACGATCAGGGCGTCGCTTGCGTCGGCGGCCATGCCGATGACGAATGATTTGTCGATCTTGAGCTCGTGCACCGGCAGCCGCCGCAGGTAGGCCAGCGACGAATAACCGGTGCCGTAGTCGTCGATGGCGAGCTTGCAGCCCAGCGCATGAAGCCGCTCGAGATTCTTGATCGCATGCGCGGGGTCGTCCAGGATGGCGCTCTCGGTGATCTCCAGCGCGATCCACTGCGCCGCGCACCGATGCCGCTGCAGCAGCGCCGCGAAACGGTCCGGCAATGTCGCGTCCATCAAGTCGCGTGTCGAGAGATTGATCGACACGTTCATCGGCAAGCCATTGAAGCGCCACTCCGCGCACTGCGCGATCGCGTGCGCCAGCACCCATTGCGTGATCGCGCGGATGTAGCCCGTCTGCTCGGCAAACGGGATGAACTCCACCGGAGCGACCAGCCCGCGCGTCGGA
>JALZAO010000377.1 GCA_030948305.1 Pseudomonadota bacterium | reverse complement strand
ATAGATACATGAGGTCAGGACGTTCGCGCGCCATGAGCTTCACTCCCGCGGCGAAGACGAACTCCGAAAGCGCTGCGCTGTACACCGACGGAACCGGCATGCCCACCAGCGACACGACGTTGTCGATGCCATTGATAGCCAGTGTGGCCTCATGCGCCTTTTCCGAGGAGAAGCAGATGCCGGCGAGCTTGTGCCCGAGCAGGGAGCGCAGCTTGTCCTTGGCCGTCACTACCGCCACCTTGGCGCCGGCAGCAGCGAACGCCGCCAGGATGGTGCCGGTGCGCAGATACTTGGCGTCGTTCATCATCACTTCCGCACCGGCCTCCGCGTCCCAGAAATAGTTGCCGCAGATTCCGTGCACGGAAGGAGGAGTGCCGGTGACGATGGAAAGGTTGTTCGGATTGGTGAACGAAGGCACGACGCAGTCGGCGGTGAGGCAGGTGCCGCGTCCGTTCAGGCCACCGAGGAACGGTGCGGCGCCGGCCTCGATCGCCTGACTGATGTAATCGGGCTCGCAACCGTCGACGCAGACCACGACCACCGGTCGCTGCGGCCATCGGTATTCGCGGCCATTGACGGTGATCGAGGAGCGCATCGCTTAGCGGGCCCTTCGGTCCCGTTGCGGCGGGATGACCGCGAGATGTCGTCGTGGCGCTGCCCCGGGCACATTCGCGGAGCGGCCGCGATGCATGCGTTCCCTGCTCCCCATCACGTGCTCGTGCAGCGCCTTTCCCGCGCCGGCGGCGTTACCGGCGGCGATCTTGTCCACGATGTTACGATGCTCGCGCGTGGAGATCGGAAGCGTCCCATCCTGGGCGAGAGTCTGGCGCCGGAAAAGATTGAGCTCGTTGACCAGCCGCCGATAGGTCGCGAGCAATTTTCGGTTGCCGGCAAACGTGACCAGGCGCTCGTGAAAGTCCAGGTTAAGCGGGTAATAGGCATCGACATCGTCCTGCGCCGCGGCGCGATCCATGCGCTCGACGATCGATCGCAATGCCTTGAGTTGTTCGGCGGTCGCGGTGCGCGCGAGGCGCCGCCCGACCCATTCGTCGAGGGCAGCGCGAACCTCGTAGATTTCGTCGGCCTCCTCGATACTGATCTGACGCACGAAGACGCCGCGATTCTTTTCCAGCCGCACCAGACCCGTCTCCTCGAGGGCACGAAACGCTTCGCGCACGGGACCCCGCGAGACACCCAGGAGATCCGCGACCGCGGCTTCGTTCAGCTTGGCGCCGGCGGCAAGGTCACCCGCCAGTATCATGCGCTCCAGCTCCTTTTGCACCAGCATGGGCAGCGAGTTCGATCGCACCAGCGCGATCGTCGCGACGGCAGGCCGGGGCGGCGCCGATCCATTCAATGCGCTCTTGGACATGCTTGCGATTAGAACCTCTGCGGGTGTAGATTGTCAACAATCTGCAAAGCTTTTTCCCCCGCAACATAGCGTCCTGGGATTTTCCAAGACGAGCTCGGACCGGAATCGGGAATACTGATCATGGGAGTCCCGCGCGCAAGCCGCATCGTGATCATCGGCGGCGGCATCATTGGCTGCAGCATTGCGTATCACCTGACCAAGCGCGGCGAGCGCGAGGTCGTGCTGCTGGAGCGGCTGCAGCTCACGCATGGCGCGACCTGGCACGCCGCGGGACTCGTCGGCCAGCTGCGCAGCAGCAGCAACCTGACCCGACTGATGTGCTATTCGGCCGAGCTCTACGGCAAGCTTGAGGCCGAAACGGGGCAAGCGACCGGGTGGCATCGGGTGGGCAGCTTGCGACTTGCTTCGTCCGCCGCGCGCTGGCAGGAGCTCAAACGGTCGGCGACGATGGCGAAGGGCTTCGGCTTCCACGTCGAGCTCGTCTCGTCGCAACAGGCGCGCGAGCTTTTTCCCTTGCTCGAATCTGCGGGTGTGGTCGGCGCGGCCTGGATCGAGGGCGACGGCTACGTCGATCCCACGAGCCTGACCAACGCGTACGCAGCGGGCGCACGCGCCGGTGGCGCGCAGCTCATCCAGGGCGTAACCGCCATGG
>JALZAO010000376.1 GCA_030948305.1 Pseudomonadota bacterium | reverse complement strand
GCTTTTCGACCGTCCAAGCCGTCGACCCGTGCAAGCCAAGGGGAAGCTCCTTGTGGCTTGAGACGGACCATCCGAGATTCGATTAGAGCGGGTCGACGTGGCCGGCACGCGGCCGCTAAAGGGCAAATCGGCGAAAGATTGTGGCGGGACGGCGGCGCCAGCGGCGCTTCAAGCGCCCGGCACCCGGACCTCAGCTGCGCTGCAGATATCGGGAAAGGCGAGCGATGCCCTCGGTTAGCCGCTCCTCGCTGGCGGCAAAGCACCAGCGGACGAAACCTTCGCCTTCGGGGCCGAAGGCGCTGCCGGGCGCCAGTCCCAACTTGGCGTCGCGCACCAGCCGCCGGCAGAAATCGAGGCTGCTGCTGACGCCCTCGACACGAAAGAAGGCATACATCGCGCCGGCGGGAACCGCGGTCTCGACGCGCGGCATGCCGCTGAGCGCAAGCGTGAGCTGATCGCGGGCCTTGCGAAAACGCGACAGCGTGTGCGCTACCGTGGGTTCGCCGTGCTCGATGGCCGCCACCCCGGCGCGCTGCACGAAAACCGGAGAGCACGAAGTGTTGTATTCGATCAGCTTGCCCAGATCCGCCATCAGCGCGGGCGGCGCGACGATCCACCCCAGACGCCACCCGGTCATCAGCCACGCCTTGGAAAAACTATTGGTGACGACCAGGCGGTCGTCCGCGGCGGCGATATCGAGAAACGAAGGCGCGCATGCATCGCCAGCTTCGGCGCCCGCGTAATACAAGCGCTCGTAGACATCGTCGGCGATAATCCAGATGCGATGCTTGCGGCAATGCCCCAGGATTGCCTGCTGCTCATCGGCGGAGAGCGTCCAGCCGGTCGGATTGTTGGGCGAGTTGATCACTACGGCGCAGGTGCCGGGTGTGAGCGCGTCGATCAATCGATCGACATCGAGCGTCCAGCCGCCGCGGCTGAATCGAAGCGCGACACGCACGACCTCCGCGCCGAGTATCTTCGGGATCTCGGTCAGGTTCGGCCACAGCGGCGTGACGCAGACCACGCGGTGTCCAGGGTTCACCAGCGCTTGAGTGGCGAGCATGAGCGCAGACATGCCCGACGCGATCACCGCGATCCGGTCGGCGCTGACCGGACCATGCAAGCGTGAAACGTAGCTTGCCAAGGCGGTCCGCAATTCCGGAATGCCGAAATTCTGCGTGTAGAAGGTCTCGCCGGCAGCGATCGCGGCGATCCCGGTGTCGCGAATGTAGCCGGGCGTGACTTCGTCGGGTTCGCCGAACCAGAACGCCAGAATGTCGGGATCGCCCATGCCGGCGTTTGCCACTTCGCGGATCTGCGAGGCGACCAGTGAACGCACGGTGTTGCGTGCAGAAGAATTCGGGGTGGAAGGAGCGGTCATCGTGGGCTTGGTTGGCCTTAGTTGGCCTCAGTTGGCTTTAATCGGCCTTGGTTGGGATAGGACGGCGGCAAACGAACGCCTTTATACTTGGCCGCTTAGCGCACTGCAACGGAATTACCATTGCCCGAAGAAGACGCCCGCGCGCTTGTGTGCCGCGGTGGCGGCGTCGACTTCCTCGTCGGCCACCGTCACGCGCCGCTTCAATCGCATGAACCAGGCGAGGAGGCGCTCGTGCATGTCGCGCCGGATGCCATCGTGGCCGGCATCGCGGCCGAGATCGCAATACTCGTCCGGGTCGGCATCGAGGTCGAACAATTGCGGCGCGAAGCCCTGCCAGTGGACATATTTCCAGCGGTCGGTGCGAACCATCCAGGCCCGGCATTCGTCGGGTCCGCGGCCGAGAATCCGGCGCGCTTCGCGATAGCCGTAATCGAGCTCGGAGAAGACGCTGTCGCGCCATTCGGGAATCTCGGCTGCGCGGGTGAGCGGCAGCAGCGAACGGCCTTCGATGCGCTCGGTTGCGCCCGGCAGCTCGAGCGCGGCAAGAAAGGTCGGCACGATGTCGACGCCTTCGACAAAGCGCGTCTCGGCGTGACCGCGGGTTGAATCGGCGGCGGGATCGGGATCGTAGACGATCAAGGGTACG
>JALZAO010000375.1 GCA_030948305.1 Pseudomonadota bacterium | reverse complement strand
CCGCCGCGTTGATCCGGAATCCCGCCGCTTCGGCGACGCCGCGCAAGCGTGTTCCGGCGATCTGGCCCAATTCGCTCTTGAGTATGGTGAGCCCGATCTGAACGTCGAGATCGGCGCAAAAGCGGTCGAGAGCCTCGGCGCGATCGGCTTCCGCCGCGGGATCGATCCTCGCATGCGGAGCCTCCAATGCAGCAGCCACATCGGAAACCATCCGTTGAAAGGATTCGACGTCGGCGCGCGACACCGACCCGCTGCGATTCGCGAGCAGCAGGCACACGGCGACTTCGTGCCACGGGCCTTGCGTCGCGGTGTCGATGAGCTGCCACGGCGTACCGACGCCGCGCCGGCCAAGCCAGCGCAACGGCTTCGACCCGCCGACCGACATCGCCGGACCGAGCGCCGCGGTGGGCACCGCCTGCGCCGGCTGAAGCAACGCGACGCACTCGATATCTGCGTCGGGCGCAAGACCGATGCGTTCGGCTCTGGTCGCTGGGCCTACCTGCGGCAGCGACTCCTCCGGCATCACGACAACGTCCGGCGCTTCGTCGTCCACCGGCGCGGTCTCGATGGCGACACTTCGCGAAGACTCCGGCTCGTCCGCCGTGAACATCGGCTCGATCCGGCCGACACCGGGTGCCGCGCCCTGTGCATTGCCGTCATCGGATTTGCGGAACGTGGCGTCGATCCGCCGGCGCACCCGGCGCTCCTGCAGCCAGTTGTAGATCAGCACGCAGGCGACGAGCACAACGCCGGCGGCGATGAGGCCGAGGAACAACGGATTCATTCCAGACATTGGTTATGACGCTGCGGTTTCGGCCAGCTCCAGCGCCTCGGCGATGTCTACCGCGACGACGCGCGAGACGCCCGGATCCGGCATGGTGATCCCCACCAGCTGATTCGCCATTTCCATCGTGATCTTGTTGTGACTGATGAACAGAAACTGCGTCACCTCGGCCATGGTGCGCACCAGCGCGCAAAAGCGATCGGTGTTCGGATCGTCGAGAGGTGCGTCGACTTCGTCGAGCAGGCAGAACGGCGCCGGATTCAGCTGGAACAGCGCAAAGACCAGCGCGATCGCCGTCAGCGACTTCTCGCCGCCGGACAGGAGATGAATCGAGGTGTTGCGCTTGCCGGGCGGCTGAGCGATCACCTGCACGCCGGAATCGAGGATTTCCTCGCCGCTCAAGACCAGCCTCGCCTGCCCGCCGCCGAAAAGCGTCGGAAACAATTTGCCGAAATTGACGTTGACGGAAGCGAAGGTCTGCTGCAGAAGCTCGCGTGACTCGCGATCGATCTGACGGATCGCGCTCTCCAGCGTGGTCATCGCTTCGGTCAGATCCTGCGCTTGAGCATCCAGGTACTGCTTGCGTTCCGAGGTCTGCGAGAGCTCGTCGAGCGCGGCAAGATTGACCGGACCCAGTGCGGCAATGACCTGAGTGAGACGCTCGATTTCGCCCGGCAACGCGCTCGCCCTTCCCCATGCCTTGAGCTGCTCGGGAAGCCCGGCAAGATCGGCGTGCGCCTCATCGAGTTGTTGGGTGTACATCTCCTGCGAAAGGGCCGCGGCTTGTTCCTTGAGCCGCATCTCGTCGATTCTCGCGCGCGCAGGATCGAGCCGCTGGTCGATGGTAAGCCGCGCTTCGTCGGCCAGCCGCATTTCCGAGCCTAAGGACTCCTGCCGATCGCGCGCGCCCGCCAGCGCCTGCTCGGCGCTTCCCCGCGATGCAAGCTGAGCCTGAAGCGATGCCTCCACCGGGCTCCAGTCGATCTGTCGCCGCTCGTCCGCGACCTGCGCAACCAGTGCCTGCTGCTGCGCGATTTGCGCCTCGATGCCTTCGTAGCGGCGGACCAGCTCGGCAATGTGCTCGCGGCACGATCGCTCGGCGAAGCCCGCCTCCTGGGCAACGCGTTCGGCGAGTCGGGTGCGCTCGCGTCCCGTGGCCAGCGCAAGCTGCGCCTCATCGCGCGCGCGGCGCGAGCTTTCCTGCCGCTGCGTGGCTTCCGCCAGTTGCCGCCTGCCGGTGTCGACCTCGACGTCG
>JALZAO010000058.1 GCA_030948305.1 Pseudomonadota bacterium | reverse complement strand
CTCGCTCGGATCGAACTGATATACCGTAAGTCCGCCTGCGAGGCTGCGAAAGAGCTTGACGACGCGTCCGTCCCCGGCAGCGATGACTTGTGTGCCTCGCGGCGCCGGAATGTCGAGCGCTTCGTGTGGACGGATTCCACGTCGCTGGTTGTAGGTGTCCACCAGGTTTCGTTTGGTAACGCCCACCACTGGCACGGTAAGGCGAAACGAGGCCAGTTGTCGCGCATCGGCGTCTACGACGCCCGCTCCATCGTTGTTGATCGAAATGCCATCGAGCGCCAAGGCGGGCATGACGCCGACAGCGGCGCACGCCACGCACAGTGCAATCATCGCCGCCGCGTGGCGAAGCTCCTGCCATGAACGGGTCGCGCCGCGTCGCATTGATTTAGGGGCGGACGTCGACGACGACCCCGGCCGACGCGATCGCCGACAGCTTGAGCGCATCCCAATTGGTAAGGTGGACGCAGCCCTGCGTTTCCGAGCGGCCGATCAGTGACGGCTCCGGAGTTCCGTGTATTCCGTAGTGCGGTTTGGTGAGCCCCATCCACATCACACCGATGGGGCTGTTCGGACCAGGCGGAATATCGGCTTTCACGTAATGCTTCTTGGCATCGTGAATGAGCGCCGGATCGTAGGTGAATACCGGATCCCGCACTTCGTTGGCAATCTTGAGCTTGCCTACGGGAATAGGGTCTCGCGGCCCGCCGATGCTGATGGGAAACTGCGCGATCACCCGACCCGAGCGATCGACGGCTTGTAATCGTCGATCGGCCTTGAAAAGGACGATTGTTCCCGCTTTGCCGGGATTCGTCTCCGAGGCGACATTGGGCACCATCAGCGGGACGCCGGCCTCAATTGGCTTCCCGGGATTTAGGTCGCGAAGCAGCCGTGGGCTGACGTGAAATCTTTCGGCGATGCCTTCGAGCGGCGTTTCGTAGCCGAGGTACTTGAGTTGGGCACGTTCCATCATGTCGCGGGGGACGCGCTGGAAAGGGCCGGCCGTGTCCTTGTCGGTAACCGTGTAGCTCACCAGGACCGGCGCATCGATCGACCTCAGCGCATCCCAGGTGTTCTTATCCACCCTCCCGCTGCTCGCGATCCCGCTTGCCTCCTGAAACGCCTTGACGGCCTTACGCATGTTCTCGCTGAAGCCGCCGTCGATTTCTCCCGGCGAGAACCACCGGCGATCGAGCAGCACTTGGGCCCGAACCACCGCCGCGCCGTGCATCCCACGGCTCAGCGCAGGCGAGGCGGAGTCGTCCTCGACCGACGCCGCGAACGTCGCGCCGGCAGCCGAACGTTGCGGCGATCCACGCTTGCTTTCGGCGGCACCGCCATCGGGAACGGCAATACACAGGACTAGCGTTGCTGCTGTCAATACCGAAAAAAATGCGATGCGCACGTGAACCCCGCATAAGGAGCTGACAGGTGACGTAAACTCGACCAACACACAATGGGTATCATAAAACATTTGGTTATGCATAAAAATGAAAATCTCCATACTCGATGACTATCACGACACTCTGCGTACGCTTGCCTGCTTCACCAAGCTGGCAGGCAACGACGTCAAGATCTGGAATGACCATGTGCAGGACGTCGACGCGCTCGCCGAGCGGCTGAAGGACACCGAAGCGCTGGTGCTGATACGCGAGCGCACGCAAATTCGCGCGCCGCTGCTCGATCGGCTGGACAAGCTCAAGCTCATCAGTCAGCGCAGCGTGTTCCCGCATATCGACGTCGATGCCTGCACCAGGCGCGGCGTGATCGTGTCCTCGAGCCAGCATGCCGGTGCGCCGTCGTATGCCGCGGCGGAGCTGACATGGGGACTGGTTCTCGCGGCGATGCGCCGGATTCCGCAACAAATGGCGGCGCTCAAGGCAGGGAAGTGGCAGATCGGCGTCGGCAACAGCCTGCGCGGAAAGATCATGGGGATATACGGCTACGGCAGGATCGGCGCCGTCGTCGCGAGATACGCGAAGGCATTCAGCATGAATGTGCTCGTTTGGTCGAGAGAAGAGTCGCTTGCGCGCGCAAGAGCGGACGGCTGCGTCGCCGCTAGCGGCAAGGAGGCATTTTTCGAGGAATGCGACATCGTTTCGCTGCACATGCGCCTGGTCGCATCGACACGCGGCATCGTCACAGCGGGTGACCTGGGCAGGATGAAGCCCACGGCGCTCATGGTCAATACCAGCCGCGCGCCGCTGATCGAGCCCGGTGCGCTGGTGAGTGCGCTAAAGGCCGGACGCCCGGGCATGGCGGCGGTCGACGTGTACGAAGAAGAGCCGCTCACCGATACCCAACATCCGCTGCTCACGATGGATAACGTCGTATGCACTCCCCACATCGGCTACGTCACGCGCGAGGAGTACGAGATTCAGTTTGCCGATATCTTCGATCAAATCATCGCTTACGCCTCCGGCAAGCCGATCAATGTCGTGAATCCGGAAGTGCTCAAACCCATGGACAAAAGCTCCTGACGGGGCAGGGCGCAGCGAGGTAAAACTCAGCAGGGCAAACGCGCGATTCAGCGCCCCGTGAACTTCGGTGGGCGCTTCGCGGCCCAGGCAGCGGCGCCTTCCCGGATATCGTCCGACGCAGCCGCGCGCGCGATGTCGGCGTTGAATTCGTCGACGTCGAGAGCGCAGCGCGCAATCCGGTTCATATGCTTCTTCATCCCGAGCAGCGCAAGCGGCGCCATCGCGATGAGCGTATCGGTCAGTCTCTTGACGGATGCTTCGAGCTCATCGGCGGTCACCAGATCGGTCAGGAATCCGCAGGCGCGCATTGCCTGCGCGTCAAGACGTTCCGCGGTCATAAACAGTCGCTTCGCGGTGTCCAGACCCAGGCGAGTAACGTAGCGCTGGAGGCCGCCACGGTAGTAGTGCAGCCCGAGACGCGCCGCGGGCATGAACATCTCCGCGGCGTGCGTGCCGATGCGGAAGTCACAGGCGAGCGCGAGATCGGTGCCGCCGCCATAGGTTCCGCCGTGAACTACGGCGACGGTCACCGGAGAGGCCGCCTCGACGGCGTTGGCCATGTCTTCGAATCCCAGCGGGTTCCCGGATTGCGTCGCGAGACTGGAAATGTCGTATCCGCTGCAAAAGTATTTGCCTTCGCCGCGGATCTGAAGCACGAGGATCCCGGGGTCGCGGTTTACGGTGGCAAGATGAGCGACCACGGCCTTGAGGTCGTCTGGCTCGAGGCGGTTGGCGTTCTCCGGCCGCCTGAGCGTCAGCGTGGCGACGGGATGCGCGATGTCGAGTGCCGGTGCGGCAGCCATATCCGGCGAGAGCTTACAGAGACGCGATCATTCCTGTAAGCCCTCGATCAAGGTATACATTGCCCGATCGGCTCCGCGAAGGCTCGAATTCGAAATCGCCGGCGTTCAAGGACTGGCCGGTGTCGTGCCAGTCATGGGTCGCAGCCATTCGACGAGCGAGCGGCTGTCCACCGCGCCCGATTGGGCGCGCGATCTCGCGGCCGCGCTGAAAAACGATCAGCGTCGGGATGCTTCGAATGCCGTAGCGGCCGGCGATGTCCTGGGCGGCCTCGGTATCGAGCTTCGCGAATCGCATGCGCGGCTCGAGCTCCGCGGCGGCGCGCGCGAAGTGCGGCGCCATGGTGCGGCACGGCCCGCACCACGCAGCCCAGAAATCGACGACTACGGGGATCTCGCTGCGGTTGACCTGAGCATCGAAGTTGGTACGCGTGAGCTCGATAGGATGGCCATGGAAAAGGCGCTGCTTGCAGCTCCCGCAGACCGGGCCGTCGTTCAACCGGGACTCCGGCACGCGGTTAACGGTGTTACAGGCCGGGCAGGGGAGGTGAACGGCAGGATCCATGAGGGCGGCTCTCCGGTGAACGGCATAGGTCGTAGATGGCTGCGGCCCGGGCTTTTCGCAAGCCCGCCGGGAAGCGAGCTCCGCCCCCCGCATTGAAGGCAGGACGGTGATGTTCGTTGGATAAACAACTGCTAAGATCGGCGGTGGTGGAGAGAAGCTGTTTCGCGCACAACTTTCCAGAGAGCGCATGGGTCGCTGGTCCGGGCGGCCGACAAATGCTTCGACATCGCGAATTTTGGGGGCGATCTTGCCGCGAGCCCCAGGCTCGGCGGCTGCTAAAAGGGAGATTAGTGATGTCCAGTCGATCCAACGCGTCCGTACGTCGTGCGAGCTTGAGTATCGTTGCCGGTTCGGCATGGGCCTTTGCGGCATCCCTGGCTGGAGCGCAACCCGCTCCGCCCCCAGCGTCGCCACCGCCGCAGGCTCCCGCGGCGCAGAGCGTTCCGCCGTCAGCGTCGCCACCGACGCCGGCTCCTGCTCCCGCGGCGCAAACGCCTCCGACTCCGCTGCCATTCGTGCCCGCCTCGACGCCTGAACAGGAGCAGCTACGGCTCGTTCCGGCGAAGCGGTATCCGGGCAAGGTTCATCTTCTTCCGGCGACCATGGATACGACGCAGTGGGGCTGGTTCAACAATGCGCAGCCGCCGGTCCTGAACGTGAAGTCGGGTGACACCATCGTCTTCGAAACGATGATGCACTCTCACAATCAGGTCGTTCCGGGGACCACGATCGAGCAAATCAAGAAACTGAGGACCGACTTTCCCGGCCGCGGGCCGCACACCCTGACCGGTCCGGTTTACATCGAGGGCGCGGAACCGGGTGACGTGCTCAAGGTGCGCATCAACAAGATCGTCCCACGCGCGTACGCTACGAACTTCAACGTGCCCGGGATGTTCGGCGAGTTTCCAAGCAAGTTCCCGGATGGACAGGTCAAGTATTTTTACCTCGATCTCGAGCGCAAGGTTACCGAATTCGCTCCCGGCATCGAGATCCCGCTGGCTCCCTTCCCCGGGACGATAGGCGTCGCTCGCGCCGAGCCCGGCCAATACAGCTCGGTGCCCCCGGGCCGATATGCCGGCAATATCGACGTCCGCGATCTGACCGAGGGCGCAGCACTCTACGTTCCCGTGTTCGTCAAGGGTGCCCTCTTATGGACCGGCGATTCCCACGCAGCGCAGGGCAACGGGGAGATCAACCTCACTGCGCTCGAGACGGCCTATAGGGAAATGAACGTCACGGTCGACGTTCTCAAGAACATGAAGCTGGAGTGGCCACGCATCGAGACCAAGGATTCGTGGATCACTCTCGGCATCGATCGCGATCTCAACAAGGCGCTCGACATCCTGAAGGAAGAGACGACGACATTTTTGATGGAGCAGCGAAAGCTCACCAAGGATGAAGCTGCGAAGCTGATGATGGCCGCCTGGGACTGCCGCGTCACTCAGGTCGTCGACGTGAACAAGGGCCTGCATTGCTTCAGCGCCAAGAGCGCGAAGGAACGGCGCAAGATCGAGGCATTGCCGGAGAAGGAAAACAAGAGCTACCTGGTGACGGTAGGCAAGGACGCCGACCTCAATAAGGCGATGGATGACGCCGCCTGGGCCATGATAGGCCTGCTTGAGCAGGATAAGAAATTGAGCCGGCTCGACGCATATAGCCTGGCGAGCATGGTGATGGATTGCCGCCTCGCGGCGCCCGGCGCGACACAGAAGGCGGTGTACTGTCTGGTGCCGAAAAGCACCTGGGTCGCGTCGCGCTAGTCCACTCATGTAATGGCCGTGCGACTTCTCGGCCTGCTGATCGTCGCGGCCGCGATGGCCATGGCGCCCGCGGGTGCGGTCTCCGCCGCGCCCGCTTCGGCCGCGTTGCGCGTGGTCACGACCACAACCGATCTGGCCGCACTCGCGGCGGCGGTCGGCGGCGACCTGGTAAGCGCGCAATCCATCGTGCCGCCCGCAACCGATCCGGAGGCGTTCGAGCCGCGTCCGGGAGACATTGACAAGGTTCGCCGCGCAGCCCTGCTGGTGCGGGTCGGGCTGGGCTACGATTACTGGCTGGACGCGCTGATCAAGCCGCTTGGCGACAAGCGCCTGATGCGGGGAGGCGACGCCTACCTGGATGCTTCAGCCGGCATTCCGCTGCTCGAAATTCGCGGCCAAAGCGTGGTGAACGAAGGAGGCCACTCGCATGGAGTGGCCAACCCGCATTACTGGCTGGACCCGGAGAACGCCGTCATCGTCACCGCGGGCATTGCCGAGGCGCTCGTGCGTCTGGCACCTGAGCAACGGGAGCGCATCGTCGCCAATCGCGAACGCTTCCTTGCCGAGCTCAAGCTGCGTCGTCAGCGATGGAGCGATCGACTGGCGCCCTTCGCAGGCGTGAAGCTCATCGCCTATCACAATTCCTGGCCCTATTTCGCGCGCCGCTTTCGGCTCGATGTCGTCGACTTCGTCGAGCCCAAGCCCGGTGTCGCGCCGAGTCCCGCCCATCTCTCGCAACTGATCTCGGAGGGCCGCAAGGCGCACGTGAGGGCTATCCTGCACGAGCCCTACGAGCCGGAGGACGCGTCGCGCCTGGTGGCGCGAAAACTCGACGTGCCGCTGGTGCTTCTCGCGGTATCGGTCGACAGCGTTTCCGGGACGAAGGACTATCTTTCGCTGCTCGAGCACAACGTCGCCGCGCTCGCCAAAGCGCTCGGCCGGTCCGGCCAGCAAGTGCAATGAGCGATGCGCTTTCATTTCTCCTGCTGCCCTCTGCCGCTTCGGTCGCGTTCGTCCTGATCCACGCTTATCTCGGCGTGCATGTGCTGCGCCGGAAGGTCGTTTTTGCCGATCTCGCGCTGGCGCAACTTTCGGCGCTGGGCGCGACCGTTGCCTTCGCCCTTGGCCATTCGCCGTCGAGCGCCGCAGGCTTCGCCTATGCGCTGTTGTTCACGACGATCGGCGCGGCCTTGCTGACGCTGGTCCGCCGCCTGGCCCGCTTCGTAAGCCAGGAGGCTTTCGTCGGCATTCTCTACGTCTTTGCCACCGCGGCAACGGTGCTGGTCGTCGATCGTGCGCCGCAGGGAGCGGAGCACGTCAAGCGGATCCTGATGGGCAGCATCCTGACTATTGGGCCGCAAGAGCTCGCATCGCTGGCCGCCCTCTACGCGGTCATCGCCTTCCTGCACTGGCTCGCGCGGCGGCCACTGCTGGCAGTGTCCAGCGAGACGACCCCGGTCGGGAGAAGCGTGCTCGCCGTTTCGATCTGGGATTTTCTCTTCTTCCTGTCGTTCGGCGTGGTAGTCGCGAGCTCGGTGAGCATCGCCGGCGTTCTGCTGGTGTTCAGCTTCTTGATCGTGCCCGCGGTCATCGGCTTCATTTTCTCGACCGACGTGCGCGTGGTGCTGCCGATTGCGTGGGGCGCCGGCATCGTTGCCGCCGCCGCGGGACTTGCGGCCGCGTACGCACTCGACCTGCCGACCGGTGCGGCGATGGTAACTGCATTCGCGCTGGCACTCGTGCTCGCCGGAATCACCAAAGCTCTGGTGTTTGTCGGCGCCAAAGAGCGGCGGTCGAATGCGAGGTTCGCGGCGAGGGCTTTGCTTGCACTCGGGCTCGCGCTCATCTTGGCGTCGAGCGTCTGGCTGATGGTCAATCCGGCGGCCGATCAGCCGCTTGCGGCGCTCTTCGAGGGCGCGACGGGGATCGGTGCGGCGCATTTTCTCAGCGCCGGCGATCGCGACATCTACGACAGCGCCACGCGCGACACGGCGCGCTTCCAGCGAGAAGTCGACCAGCTCAACGCCAGGGAGAAGGCAGCGCGCTTTCAAGCCGCCCCGTTATCGGACGAAGAAATACGGCGCATCGCTTCTTATCAGCAGAGCTTCAACGAGATGGCGCGAGGCGAGCGGTTTGTGCAGGAGGTGCTGCGAGGCAAGGCTCGAGCGCGCGAACGCTGGATGGTCGGCTTGCCAGCGGCGCTCATTGCGCTTCTCGGACTGGGGTGGCTGGCCCGGTCCTATTAGCGGCAACGTTTGCATCCC
>JALZAO010000057.1:5305-7875 GCA_030948305.1 Pseudomonadota bacterium | reverse complement strand
GAGTGCAGCGGTCACCCGACGAGAGCGTCGACAAACTCGGCGGCGCGAAAAGCGCGGAGGTCATCGACGCCTTCCCCGATGCCGATCAGCTTGACCGGGACGGGATGGGTCTTGGCGATGGCGGCGACCACCCCTCCCTTTGCGGTCCCGTCAAGCTTAGTCAACACCAGCCCGGTCAAATCGAGTGCCGCATCAAAGGCCCCGACTTGGGTCAGGGCGTTCTGGCCGGTGTTGGCGTCGAGCACCAGCAGCGTCTCGTGCGGGGCGCCCGGCTGCGCCTTCGCCAGCACGCGCCGAATCTTCCTCAGTTCTTCCATCAAGTGCAGCTGCGTCGGCAGGCGGCCGGCGGTATCGGCAAGGACCACATCGATGCCGCGGGCACGCGCGGCGGCGATCGCATCGAACATGACGGCGGCGGGGTCGCCGCCCTGTTGTGCAACGACCGGGACGCCGTTGCGCTGGCCCCAGATCTCGAGCTGTTCACGCGCTGCGGCGCGAAAAGTGTCGCCGGCGGCAAGCATCACCGAATAGCCTTGCCCCTGGAGGTACTTGGCAAGCTTGCCTATGGAAGTCGTCTTGCCGGTGCCGTTCACGCCGACGATCATCACCACGAAGGGCCGCTCGGGGCCGACGATCAATGGTTGCTCGAGCGGGAGAAGGAGCTCGGTGAGCACGGCCTTGAGCAGGGTGCGCCCATCGGCACCGCCATCGGCGCGCTTGGCGCGGTCCGCGAGCTGGGCAAGCAGATGGGCCGTCGCGGGAACGCCGACATCGGCTTCGAGCAGCGCGGTTTCAAGCTCTTCGAGGGTTTCGTCCGAAAGCGTCCTGCGCCCGAACAGCTCGCTAAGCGGGCGGTTGAGACGCTCCCGCGAAAGGACCAGGCCCGCCTTCAGTCGCTCGCCCCAGGGGCGCCGGTCGGGTTCGGCATCGCGTTTGAACAGATCGAACATAGGGTCGCAAGGTGGAAAGCTATAATTCTACCTTTCCGCCCAGCATGCCTCCCCGCAACTCGCCCAAGGCCCATCAGCTTCGGATCATCGGCGGTCGCTGGCGCGGGCGCCGCCTGGGCTTCTCTTCCGTTCCCGGCATAAGGCCGACACCCGATCGGGTTCGCGAGACCCTTTTCAACTGGTTGGGACAAGACCTGGCGGGAGCGAAGTCGCTCGATCTATTTGCCGGCAGCGGGGCGCTGACCTTCGAGGCACTGTCGAGGGGCGCCACCCTTGGCGTCGCCGTCGACCATCACGCCGGAATCGTGGAGAGCCTCGTTGCCACCGGAGCGGCACTGGGCGCGACTGGGCTCGAGACGCATTGTTCGGACGCGCGGAGTTTCCTTGCGCGCGAGAAGCGGGCGTTCGATGTGATCTTTCTCGACCCGCCGTTTGGCAACGCCGACTGGGACGCGCTGCTGCGGGCCGCCGCGCAGCGCCTCGCGCCGGCGGGAATGCTGTACGTCGAGGCGCCCGCGACCATCGACGCACCGAGCGGTCTGGAGGTTTGGCGGGGCGACAAGGCGGGACGGGTACACTATCATTTGCTGCGCCGCGCCAACGAGGCGCGCTCGGCTTAAGTCTCAACCGATGCTCACCGTCGTCTATCCTGGAACGTTCGATCCCTTCACCCGTGGCCACGAGGATCTGGTGCGGCGAGCGGCGAAGCTTTTCGAGCGCGTGGTGATCGGCATCGCCGACAGCGAAAGCAAAAGGCCGATGTTCGCGGCCGCCGAGCGCATCGCAATGGCGCGTGAAGTCCTCGCCGAGCATCGCAACGTCGAAGTGAATGGCTTTTCCGGACTGCTCATGGACTTCGTGCACTCGATCGGAGCCACGGTAATCGTCCGGGGGCTGCGCGCGGTATCCGACTTCGAATACGAATTCCAGATGGCCGGCATGAACCGGAACTTGTATCCCGAGGTCGAAACGCTGTTCCTTACGCCAGCCGAGAAGTATCTCTTCATGTCGTCGACGATCGTTCGCGAGATCGCGCGCTTCGGAGGCGACGTCAGCAAGTTCGTGCATCCTGCCGTCGCGGCCAGGCTCAAGGCCAAGGTCGCGGAAATCGACGCGGATGAAGCAAAAAGGTAGCGCGAATCATGGCGCTGATGATCACCGACGAATGCATCAACTGCGATGTCTGCGAGCCAGAATGCCCGAACGGGGCAATCGCGCAGGGGATCGAGATATACGTCATCGATCCTTCGAAGTGCACCGAGTGCGTCGGCCACTTCGACGTGCCTCAATGCGTTGAGGTGTGCCCCGTGGATTGCATACCCGTGAATCCCGACCGGGTCGAGACCCGGGAACAGCTCCTGTTCAAGTACGAGGGCTTGATGGCAGCCGCAAGCAGGGCCAAGTCATCCGCCGAAGTCGGCGGGAGCTGAATCAAGTAGACGGCCTCCTAAACCCGCTCGTGAATGAGATGCGTCGCGTGAGGCCGCGAGCGTCGACTCGCAATTCCCCTTGCCAGCTCCGTACGGGCATCGTTTGTTGCGCCCGACAAGTATCGCTGGCCTCTCCGCCTCCGGGGTCGCGTCCCCGCGCTTTGCGCGGGGCCCCTGCTCTGCCCTACGG
>JALZAO010000057.1:0-5295 GCA_030948305.1 Pseudomonadota bacterium | reverse complement strand
GTCCTATCCCCACGCTTCGCGCGGGGCCCCGCGCGGGGTAGCTCGCGCCGCGGCCTCCTCAACGCGCTCGTTAACGAGATTCGTCGCGCATCGGCCGCGAGCGTCGACTCGCAAACCCCCGTCGATCCCCGCTACGCGGGGCCCCTCGCCGGGAGGCTCGCGCCGCTAGCCGTTGGCGGCCAGGGGCATCAGTTCCGGCTGCTCGATGATCGCGACGATGGCGGAGAGCTCTCGCTCTAACGCGGCGATCTGGTCGCGTATACCCGTTTCGGCTTGCTCCAGCTCGCTCAACCGCTCCTCGAGCTCGTCGCTCGCGCGGTGGATGCGCTTGACGCTTTCAAGGCGCCGGCGCAGCTGAATGTGATGCTCGCGCACTTGGGTTTCCAGCGGCGCCATGACTGCCTTGAGCCAGCTTTCAAGATCGCGATTGCCGATGTCGTAGACATGCTTGACGCGGATCGCGATGGTCTCGAAGAAGCGTTTCATCAGCGTGAACTTGGCCTTGCTCACCATGTTCCACAAAGTATTGAAGTGCACGTTGTATGCGCGCTCGAGACGTTCGACCTCTTTCTGATACTTGAGCATCGAAAAAGCTGGCGGCGCAAACGGCTCGAGCCCGTGCTCGCTCGCGAATCGCCTGTACATCGCCAGCATCATGTCGTGGATTTCGGACGTCTGCCGCGCGCTTTGCTCGAGGCCGCCGTGGATCTGGGCGAAAAAATCGTTCATGGCCGAGCGCACGCCCTTGGTGAAGGGACTGGCTTCGATGCGCTTGCGGGTCTCTCCCGCGGTCGCGCGCAGCTTCTCCAGCCCGATGCATTCGTAAAGCGTGTTGGTCTGCTGCGTGAACACCGTTCGCAGCGCGGTGTAGCGCTGCATGCCGCGCTCGAAAAGGTCTTTTTCCTGCTGAATGCGCTCCATCATGTGCTCTACCACATCCTGATTCTTGCCGCGCAAGCCCCGAAGCTCGCCCAGCTGCTCGTGGATCCCCGCGATGCGGCTGTCGAGTATCGTGCGAGTGCTCGCGGCCAGTGAACTAATTTCGATGCGCGTCGCCGATCCGACGATGTGCCGCTTCGCGGGAATCAGCTCTTTCGACAGAGCCAGTTCGAGCTGCGGCAGGCGGCTTTTCGCCAGAAGAGCGTCGTCGCCGTTGACCTTGGCCAGGAGCGCTTTCTGCGCGGATACCGGGAAGACTTGCGCCGGCGGGATCGCAAGCAGCTGTGCGCTGGTGCGCACCTGCCGAGCGATCTCGGATTCGATTTCCGAAGCCGACCGTAGCTCGTCCCACAGACCGTCGATCTTGTTCAGGATGACCAGCCGGCCCTCCCGAGTCCCGGGGCTATCGCCGACCAGGTGGTTTCGCCACACATCGATGTCGGTCTTGGTCACGCCGGCATCGGCGGCGAGGATGAACAGCACCGCGTGTGCGTTGGGCAGAAGGTTGAGCGTCAGTTCGGGCTCGGTTCCAATCGCGTTCAGGCCCGGTGTGTCGAGAATCACCAGACCCTGCTGCAAAAGGGGGTGCGGGAAATTGATCACCGCGTGGCGCCAGGAAGGAATGTCGACGGCGGCCTCGTCGGCTGCCGACATCGGGGACAGCACGTCGCCGTCGTCGTAAAGGCCGTATTTGCGCGCCAGCACGATCGGCACGCGCTTGGTCTGCGAGACTTGCGACAGGACTTCGCTCATGCGGTCCGCCGATGAAAGGTCGAGCGCGAGCGTTACCCACTCGTCGGCGTAGTTCTTGAACTCGGTCACCGAGCCGTCGCGCGCCCGCGTTTCGATTGGCAAGAGCCGAATCGACGGCGGCCGCGTGGAATCGTACAAAAGCTCCGTCGGGCACATCGTAGTGCGGCCCGCCGCGGACGGCAGCAAACGCTGTCCGAAGTCGGCGAAAAAGATGGCGTTGATCAGCTCGGATTTGCCGCGCGAGAACTCCGCAACAAAGGCTACGACCAGTTGGTCCTGGTGCAGCCGCTCGAGCAAATGCTGGATGGACAGGTCGGCGTGGGCGTCGGCCAACTCCTGCTGCGACAGCCATTCATGCAGCCCTGAAATGCCCGCGGACAGCCGCCGGCGCCAGTCGCTGTATGCCTCGAATCGCGCTGCCAGATCTCTGGATTGCACCATGATTGCGCCTCCCTCGGGCGCGAGCCTGAACTTACGAGCCGCCCCCGGTCTTCACAATGGCCTCGACAACGGAAAGAGGGCCGGACTGCCTTGCGCCGCGTGCCCGTTTTTTTGAGCCGGGGGACGTCGTGCCGATGACTCTAGCATAAAGCGCGCCACGCAATTCGACCGGCGCGGGCTCGTGTGACGCCGTTTGCGCGCCGGCTCGAACTAGAGTTGGCACTTGGGGCAGAAATTCGTCGCGCGACCGCCAAGCCTGACCGATCGGATCGCCGTTCCGCAGGTACGGCACGGCCGCCCCTCGCGACCGTAGACAAAGTAATGGAATTGAAAGTAGCCGGCCGCGCCGTCGCTGTCGACATAGTCCCGCAGCGTGCTGCCGCCCTTGGCGATCGCATCGGCAAGCGTCTCGCGCACGGCCTCACGCAGGCGCCGCATCCGCTGGCGCGAGATCCGGTTGGCGGCACGCGTCGGGCGGATACCCGCGCGAAACAGCGACTCGTTGGCGTAGATGTTGCCGACGCCGACGACCACCCTGTTATCCATGAGAGCGAGCTTGATCGCCGCACGGCGATTGCGCGTGGCGTGGAACAGATGATCCGGATCGAACTCGGTGCCGAGCGGTTCGGGTCCGAGTCCGGCCAGCAGCGGGTGATGCGCCGCACCCGGCGACCACAGCACCGCGCCGAAGCGTCTCGGGTCGTGATAGCGCAGCACGACACCGTTTCCGAATTCGAGGTCTACATGGTCATGGACGCGCTTGGGAGGGGCGTCCCTGTGAATGCGCAGACTGCCGGTCATGCCGAGATGGATGAGCAGCGTATCCGTCCCCAGCCGGAATAGCAGATACTTGCTGCGTCGCTCGACCTTATCGACCACCCGCCCGACGAGCCGCTGCGGCAGATCTTCAGGAACCGGCCAGCGCAGACGGCGGTCGTACAGTCGTACCGCCGTCACTTTCTGCCCTTCCACGTAAGGTGCAATCCCGCGCCGGGTGGTTTCGACTTCGGGTAGCTCGGGCATGGAGGGCGGGCGCGTTTGTTGCTGCGCCCAATATAACCTAAGATGGAAAGCGCTCCGGCATTAGCCCGGCAGCACAGAAGGTGATTCGCATGTTGCCTCACAGCCCGCATTCCGTTTCCCGGCTCGCGCTGAGCCTGGCGCTCCTGCTGGGAGCCGCCAGTACCGGCTACGATGCCGTGGCACAAACTGCGCCCGTTGTGCCGACGCCTCCCGACGCCCCGGTCACCTTGGCGCGTCCGCTGACCGCCGAGCTTGTCTACAGAATGCTGGTCGGCGACATCGCCCTGCAGCGCGGAGCGCCGGCGCTGGCGGCGCGAGCCTACTTCGAAGCAGCGCGAGACGCACAAGACGCGCAGATCGCGCGCCGTGCGACCGAGGTTGCCCTGTTTGCCCGACAACGCGATCTTGCACTCGAGGCCGCGCGGCTATGGTTGAAGCTCGATCCGAGCGCCGATCGCGCCAAGCAAATGGTCGCAACGCTGTCGCAACCGGGTGCCGGCGGTGACATCAAGGCGGAGCTGGAACGTGTGCTGGCCGAGGCGGGCGTGGACAGCAAGACGCTCGCCGACGCATTCGTGCAGCTGAACCAGGCGCTCGCGGCGCAGACGGACAAGAGCGTGGTCTACCGCCTGATCGTCGACCTCGCGAAGCCCTACCCCGGCGTTGCGGAGGCGCAGTTCGCCATCGCGCTGGCGGGATACAACACCGGACTTTCCGATCTGGAAATTGCCGCCGCATCGATCCGCGCTGCCGATCGGGCGTTGGAGCTCAAGCCCGGCTGGGAACGCGCGGCGCTCATCAAGGCCGATATTCTCGCCAAATCGTCTCCCGAAGGCGCGATTCGTTACCTGAACGGCTTCCTCGCGAGCGCGCCCGAGTCGCGCGCGGCGACCGGCGCGCTGGCGCAACTCTACGTCGAGCAAAAGCGATACGGCGAGGCACGCGCATTGTTCGTGCGCCTGCTCGACGAAGACAAGTCCGATCGCGACATCCAGTTCGCGGTTGCGGCGATCTCGGTGCAGATGAAAGACTACGTTACGGCGGAGCGCATGTTCGAAGAGCTCCGCACCGCGGGCGTCGATACCGGCGCAGTTGCGTTCTATCTGGGGCAGATCGCCGAGGAGACCAAGCGCTACGACGAGGCAATCGCGCGTTATCGTGAAGTCAACGACGGAGAGCGCGGCTGGATCGCAACGCTGCGGATTGCGACCGTGCTGGCAAAAAAGGGCGACGTCGACGGCGCGCGCCGATATCTGGCGTCCCTCAAGCCGGAGAGTCGCGAGCGCCGCATCGAACTAAAGCAGGCCGACGCGCAGGTTCTGCGCGACGCGGGCGATTACAAGGGCGCGTACGCGGTACTTTCCGGCGCGCTGGCGGGGGAGCCGAATTCGGCCGAGCTGATCTACGACGTCGCCATGGTCGCGGAAAAACTCGACCGCCTCGACGAGGTGGAATCGCAGCTGACGCGCTTGATCGAGCTCAAGCCCGACAATGCTCAGGCGCTCAACGCGCTTGGCTACACGCTCGTCGACCGCACGCCACGGACCGCGGAAGGGCTTAAGCTCATCGAGAAGGCGTTGACACTTGCTCCGGAAGACCCGTCGATCCTGGACAGCATGGGATGGGCGCATTTCCGCATGGGCAATCTCGGCGATTCGGAGAAATATCTGCGCCGCGCGCTCGCCGATCGGCCCGATCCGGAAATCGCCGCGCACCTTGGCGAAGTGCTGTGGGCCAAGGGCGAGCGCGACCTTGCCAAGGAGGTCTGGCGGTCGCAACTCAAGGAGACGCCGGACAACGCGCTTCTTCTGGAGACCGTGCGTCGACTTGCGCCGTAGCGCGGGCCTCAGGCGTGTGTCACGCCGCGCCGCTCGCTTCGCGGCGATCGCGAGTTTGCTCATGCTTGCCGGATGCGCCTCGACGCTGACGCCGCGCGACCCTTCGCAGCTCAGATTTGCCGATGCGCGCGCCGCCTACGAAATCGCCGGCAGACTCTCGGTCCGTCACGATGCAGACGCCTTCGCCGCCACGTTTCACTGGAGCCACGCTGGCGATCGCGATGAGCTGAATCTCGCGTCGCCGCTGGGCCAGACCGTTGCCCGTCTGATCGGTGACGCGCACGGCGTCCTGTTGCAGACC
>JALZAO010000374.1 GCA_030948305.1 Pseudomonadota bacterium | reverse complement strand
GATCTACACCTCGTTCTCGGTCCCGGAACAGAATGTGTCGGACATTCGCAAGTATCAGGCCGACGGAGTGCTCAAGGTGCAGGCTGCCTTCACCAACGCCGCGCACGCACCGGTCGCCGGCAAACTATCGTTCATCGATAACACGGCTGACACGACGACCGGAACGATCAAGCTCAAGGCCGAGTTTCCGAACACCGACAAGGCGCTGTGGCCCGGGCAGTTCGTCAACGTCGTGCTCACGCTCTATGAGCAGAAGGACGCCGTCGTCGCCCCGTCGGCGGCGATTCAGAACGGCCCGGCGGGTCAGTATGTTTACGTCGTGAAGCCTGATCAGACGGTCGAGATGCGCGTGATCAAGATCGCCCGCGCCGAAGGCGACGACACCGTCGTCGCAAGCGGCTTGCAGCCAGGCGAGCAAGTCGTCATCGTCGGCCAGCTGCGGCTCGCTCCCGGGACCAAGGTGAACGTCGGCAAGGATTTGCGCCCATCGTGAACATCTCCGCGCTTTTCGTTAGCCGTCCAGTGATGACCGTGCTGATCATGGTCGGCATCCTGATCTTCGGCATCCTCGGGTATCGGCTGCTGCCGATCAATGCGCTGCCCAACGTCGACTTCCCGACCATCCAGGTGCAGGCGCAACTCTCCGGCGCGAACCCGGATACGATGGCCTCCGCGGTCGCGACGCCGCTTGAGAAGCAGTTCTCGACCATCGCCGGCGTCGACACGATGACCTCCGTCTCCACCGACGGCCTCGTGACCATCACGCTGCAGTTCTCGCTCGACCGCAGCATCGACGCCGCCGCTCAGGACGTGCAGTCGGCGATCGCTGCCGCGGCACGCTCGCTGCCGCCGTCGATGCCGACACCGCCGACGCAGCGCAAGGTGAACCCGGCCGACGCGCCGATCATGAACATCGTCCTGTCGTCGACGACTTTGCCGCTGTCTACCGTTGCCGAATATGCGGAGAACCTGCTCGCGCAGCAGATATCGACGGTCAGCGGCGTTGCGCAGGTGCAGGTATACGGCTCGCAGCAGTACGCCGTACGCATTCAGCTCGACCCGAACGCGCTGGCGACTCGCGGCATCGCGCTGACCGAGGTCGAGCAGGCCATTGCCAACAGCAACGTCAACCTGCCGACCGGAACGCTGTACGGAAGCGACAAAGCCACATCGATCCAGGCGACCGGTCAGCTCATGACCGCGAAGGCATACGCGCCGATCATCGTCGCCTATCGCAATGGCGCCCCGGTGCGGCTGAATGAGATCGGACGGGTATTCGACAGCGTACAGAACGACAAGATCGCGGCGTGGCACAACGGCACGCGTGCCATCATGCTCGGCGTGCAGCGTCAGCCGGGAACGAACACGATCGAGATCGTCGACTCCATAAGGAAGATCCTGCCGACCTTCGAGTCGCAACTCCCGCCGGCGATTCAGCTCACTATTTTTTACGACCGCTCGGTACCGATCCGCAACGGTGTCCGCGACGTTCAGGAATCGCTGTTGCTCGCTTTGGGGCTCGTCGTGGCGGTCATCTTCGTCTTCCTGCGCAGCGCCTCTGCCACGATCATTCCCAGCCTTGCGTTGCCGCTGTCGATCGTCGGCACGTTCGCGGTGATGTACGCGTTCAGCTACAGCCTCGACAACCTGTCGTTGATGGCGCTGACGCTCTGCGTCGGTTTCGTCGTCGACGATGCGATCGTGATGCTCGAGAACATCACGCGCCACATGGAAATGGGTAAATCGCGGCTGCAGGCGACGCTCGACGGGTCCAAGGAGGTCGGCTTTACCATTGTGTCGATGACGATATCACTCGTCGCCGTGTTCATCCCGGTGCTTTTCATGGGCGGCATCCTCGGCCGACTGCTGCGCGAATTCGGCGTAGTAATCATCGTCGCGGTGCTGATCTCGGGCGTCGTCTCGCTGACGCTGACGCCGATGCTGTGCAGCCGCATGCTGGTCGACGAGCGAACGAAAAAGCACGGCCGCTTCTACGCTTGGAGCGAGAGGGTGTTCAACGCGCTGCTCAGCAGCTACCGCAGGACGTTGACC
>JALZAO010000373.1 GCA_030948305.1 Pseudomonadota bacterium | reverse complement strand
ATGTTGTTCAGCAGCGGCCACTTTTTAGCGGGATCGAAATTGGGCGGATAAGTCACCCAAAACTGGACCCGCTCGTTGTTCCAGCCCTTGACCGTCAGCTCGCGCGTGGCACCCATCGTGACCCGCGACATCATCGATCGATTCGGCGAGTCGAGCACACGTTCGCCGTGGCCGTCGCCGCCAATCGAGAACAGCGTCGGCGGATAACCAAGTGTCGAGCGTTCGAAGACGACGCGTCTTCCGTCGCGCGATAAGTCGAAGCCGCCGATGACACCGCCGATCGCTATCTTTCCCGGCATCGCATCGTTCAAGCCAAGGCGAAAAAGTCCCTGCCGGCCGCGATCCTCGATCAGCAAGTACAGCGCCGAAGCGTCCGGAGCCCAGGCGTGGCGCGTCGTCGCGCGATCGAGCCGTGCCGCCAACCGTCGCGTGCGTCCGCCGCGGCGATCGAGCAGCGTCAGACGTCCTTGGTCGTTGAACGCACGCTTCAGGTGGTACGAATGCCATGCGAGATGCGCTCCGTCCGGTGAATAGCGCGGATGCTCGTCCGAGAAGCCGCTTTGCGCCGTCAACACCCGATGCCGTCCTGTGTCGACGTTCACCACCGCGATGTCGGCCGAGTTCATCATTCGCGGCTCAGGCGCAAGATCGACGGTCACGGCGAGCTCGCGTCCGTCCGCACTGATGTCGTAATGCTCGGCGGTGGGGTCCCACGGCTGCAGCGCGAGCCCGGTACCGGCGAGGAGATCGCGCGCGTGCCCGGTCGAGACATCGGCGGCGAAGACGTGCGGTTCGCGCCCGTCGGTGAGCCAATGATCCCAGAAGCGATACTCCGCGCGCTCCGTGAGATGCGCCTTGACCTTGGATTCCTTGCGCTCCTTGCGGCGTGCTGCCTGCTCCTTGTCGGTCTTCAAGTCCGGCCACACCCACGACACGAATGCGATGCGCTTGCCGTCGGCGAACCAGCGCAGCGCCAGCGCCCCGGTGGCTAGCGTGGTCAGTCGCACCGCCTCGCCGCCGTCCGGCGCGATGAGATACACCTGCGGCTCCTCGTCGTCCTTTCGCTTGGCGGTAAAGGCGATCCACTTGCCGTCCGGCGACCACTGCGGCTCGGAATCCTTGTCGCCAGCGGTCAACCGGCGCGCCTTGCTGCCGTCGATCGGAAACAACCACAGCTCGGTGCGGCCGTCGTTCTTTTTCATGTCGTAGGCAGTCACCGCTGCGCACGCGGCGCGTCCGTCCGGCGAGATCGTCGGCGTGCCGACGCGTTTCATCGACCACAGGTCTTCGATGG
Source organism: Pseudomonadota bacterium (assembly GCA_030948305.1). GTDB lineage: Bacteria > Pseudomonadota > Gammaproteobacteria > Burkholderiales > Casimicrobiaceae > PALSA-1003. The sequence continues at coordinate 770 of JALZAO010000373.1, read as the reverse complement.
TTAGGGATTGTTTTTTGCGCGGCATGCCGTGGCCCGAATGGAGTTGATGAGATGTGCGTCGGCGCAAGAGATGAACGGCGAGCGTCGAACGACCCGCGCGATTGTACCCGCTCAATCGCCCGGGCACCCGCTGCGATGCGGTAGAATATATGCCGCCCGGCGCGTTCAGGGCGCCACGCTGGCGCGTCTCTATTCACTCGAGGTCCAATGAACTACCGCCGGCTCGGCAACTCCGGGCTCAAGTTGAGCGAGCTTTCGTTCGGGTCGTGGGTAACCTACGGCGCGCAACTCGGCGATGACGCGGCGCGCGAATGCATGGCTGCCGCGCACGATGCGGGCGTCAATTTTTTCGACAACGCCGAGGTGTACGCCAAGGGCAAGTCCGAGATCATCATGGGCAACGTGCTCAAGAAGCTCGGCTGGCGGCGCGAGTCGTATGTCGTTTCGACCAAGTTCTTCTGGGGCCTCGCCGACGGCCCGAACGAAAAGAACACGCTCAATCGGAAATACCTGATGCAGGCCATCGATGCGTCGCTCGCGCGCCTGCAGCTCGATCATGTCGATCTCGTCTTCTGTCACCGTCCGGATCCCGACACACCGATCGAGGAAACGGTTTGGGCGATGCACGACATGATCCGCACCGCAAAGGCGCACTACTGGGGAACCTCGGAGTGGAGCGCGGCGGAAATCATGGCTGCGTGGCAGATCGCGGAGCGCCACCATCTGGCCAAGCCGGTGATGGAGCAGCCGCAATACAATCTGTTTCACCG
>JALZAO010000372.1 GCA_030948305.1 Pseudomonadota bacterium | reverse complement strand
GTCTTCGTGCCCAAGGTAATCGTTGCCATCGTCATTCTCGCGTTCGGCGCTTACTTCGCGCGTTTCATCGGCATGTCGGTGACGGCGTACTGCAAGAACCTGGACATGCCCGACGCCGAGCTCTTCGGCCGACTCGCGATGTACGCGATCGTCATCTTCGTGGCCATGGTCGCGATCGATCACCTGGGCTTGGGCGACATCATCCGCCAGACCTTCCTGATCCTCCTCACGGCGGTTGCGCTCGCGCTGGCGCTCGCCTTCGGACTCGGCGGCCAGAAACGCGCGGCGGAGTTTCTCGAGCGGTGGTCGCGCCGCGCCGACAATGTCGAGAAGGCGAGGCACCCTGATCGCCGTCCCGCCCCGTGACGTCGCCCTAGTGTCACTATCGGATGACACCGATCACCGCAGTATGGCCCGGTCGACCCGACCCGCGCGGCGCCACCTGGGACGGCGAAGGCGTTAACTTCGCGCTGTTCTCCGAAAACGCGGAGCGCGTCGAGCTGTGCGTTTTCGACGATGCCGGCCGCCGCCAGTTGCAGCGCATCGCACTCTCCGAGCGCACCGATCAGGTGTGGCATTGCTACCTGCCGGAAGCGCGGCCGGGGATGCTCTACGGTTACCGCGTGTACGGCCGCTACCGTCCCGACGAAGGCAGCCGCTTCAATCCGCACAAGCTGCTGCTTGACCCGTACGCGATGCAGATCGTCGGCGCTTTGCGCTGGAGCGATGCCTTGTTCGGCTACACCCCGGGGCACAAGCGAGAGGACCTTTCCTACGACCGCCGCGACAGCGCGGGAGCCATGCCCAAGTGCAAGGTGATCGATCCGGCGTTCACCTGGGGCGGCGACCGCGGGCCGGAGGTGCCTTGGCACGAAATGGTGATCTACGAGCTGCATGTGCGCGGTTACACCATGCAGCATCCCGACGTTCCGCCGCAGCTGCGCGGCACCTATGCGGGCCTGGCGACGGCGCCGGTGATCGATTATCTGAAGCGCCTCGGCGTGACCACCATCGAGTTGATGCCAGTGCACGCATTCGTCGACGACCGCAGGCTCGTCGAGCAGGGCCTGCGCAACTATTGGGGCTACAACACCATCGGATTCTTCGCGCCCGACGCGCGCTATTCCGCGTCGGGCAAGGTCAACGAGTTCAAGACCATGGTGAAGACGCTGCATTCGGCCGGATTCGAGGTCATCCTCGACGTTGTCTACAACCATACCGCCGAGGGCAATCATCTGGGCCCGACGCTGTGCTTTCGCGGCATCGACAACGTCTCGTACTACCGTCTGCAGCACGACGAAAAGCGCTTTTATACCGATTACACGGGAACCGGGAACACGCTCGACATGCAGCATCCGCGCGTGCTTCAGCTGTTGATGGACTCGCTGCGCTACTGGGTCACCGAAATGCACGTCGACGGCTTTCGCTTCGACCTCGCCTCGGCGCTGGCGCGCGAGCTGCATGACGTCAATCGCCTGGGCGCGTTCTTCGACATTCTGCGGCAGGACCCCGTGCTCTCGCGCGTGAAGCTCATCGCCGAGCCGTGGGACTTGGGCGAAGGGGGCTATCAGGTCGGCAACTTTCCGCCGGGATGGGCGGAGTGGAACGACAAGTATCGCGACACCATGCGCGCGTACTGGAAAGGCGACGGCGGGCTGATCGGCGAGTTTTCGCGGCGGCTGACCGGATCGAGCGACCTTTACGGACGTCACGGCCGGCTCCCGCACGCCAGCATCAACTTCATCACCGCGCACGACGGCTTCACCTTGGACGATCTCGTGTCGTATAACGAAAAGCACAACGAAGCCAATCTCGAAGAAAACCGCGACGGCAACAACAACAACCTGTCCTGGAACTGCGGCGTCGAGGGACCGACCGACGATCCTGCCATCAACGCCTTGCGCGCGCGCCAGAAGCGCAACATGCTCGCCACGCTGCTCTTGTCGCAGGGCGTGCCGATGCTGGTCGCGGGCGACGAAATCGGGCGCACCCAAAACGGCAACAACAACGCGTATTGTCAGGACAACGGGCTCTCCTGGCTCGACTGGGGGCACGATCCCGAGCGC
>JALZAO010000371.1 GCA_030948305.1 Pseudomonadota bacterium | reverse complement strand
CAATTTCAGCGCCGTGCTTTTCGCGCAAGCGCACCGCGTCCTGCTGCTTGGCGAACCACATCATGTGCTGCGATTGCTTGAGCCGCGCTTCCAGGTCGCGATATTCGGTGGCGACCCTGGCCTGAGCATCGAGCTTGGCGAGCTGAGCACCGAGCTCGCTGCGGATATCTTCAACACGGGAGAGATTTTCGCGCGCGTCGCTCAAGCGCGCCTCCGTTTCCTTCCGCCGCTCCTTGTATTTGGAAACGCCCGCGGCTTCCTCCAGAAATATTCTCAGCTCTTCCGGCTTGGCCTCGATCACCCGCGAGATCATGCCCTGCTCGATGATGGCGTAGGCGCGCGGGCCCAGGCCCGTGCCGAGGAAGAGATCGTGAATGTCGCGCCGACGTACCGGAATGTTATTGATGTAGTACGTCGAGTCGCCATCGCGGGTGAGGACGCGCTTGATCGAAAGCTCGGCGTACTGGCCCCACTGGCCGCCGATCCTGCCCTCGCTGTTGTCGAAGAACAGCTCGACCGAGGCGCGACCCACCGGCGCCCTGTCCCCTGCTCCGTTGAAGATCACGTCCTGCATCGACTCGCCTCGCAAGGCCGATGCCCTCGATTCGCCGAGAACCCAGCGCACCGCATCGATGACGTTGGACTTGCCGCAACCGTTGGGACCGACGATGCCGACGAGTTGACCGGGGGTGGCGATGATCGTCGGATCGACGAAGGACTTGAAACCGGCCAGCTTGATCTGAATGAGGCGCAATTCGAATTCTTCTGGACAGACCCAGCGCCTCGAGGAGGCGATCGCTGGAGACAACCCGGATTTCTCAAGGCAAGCGCCGAAGGCCAGGCGATGCCGTTCAAAAGAAACGGATTATAGCCGATTCACGAGGGCGCCCGGGCGGTCGCGGGTACCGCCAACGCGATCGGCGCGAGGCGTCCTTCCTCGACTGCGTGACACGCGACCTGGGCCCCGAGCGGCTCGCCGGGCGGGACCTTCAGCAGCGGTGTTTCAATCCGGCAGCGTTCGTCGGCATAGGGGCAGCGTGGGTGAAAGGCGCACCCCGTGGGCGGATCGAGCGGGTTGGGCACTTCGCCGCCGACCGCCGTGCGCGGTACGCCAGTCATCGCCAGATCGGGCACCGCGGCCAGCAGCAGACGCGTGTACGGATGCTGGGGCGATGTGAACAAGCGCCGAGTCGGCGCGAACTCGACGATGCGGCCGAGATACATCACTCCGACGCGGTCGGCGATGTGGTGAACCACCGCGAGGTTATGCGAGATGAACAGATACGTGAGCCCGAGCTCGCGCTGCAGGCGGCGCATCAGGTTCAGGACCTGGGCCTGGACCGAGACGTCGAGTGCGGAAGTCGGCTCGTCGCAGATCAGAAACGCGGGATCGGTCGCCAGCGCTCGGGCGATGGAAATGCGCTGTCGCTGGCCGCCCGAAAACTGGTGCGGGTATTTCGCCCCGTCGGCGCCGCCGAGACCCACCTGCTCCAGAAGCGCGACGACCTTGGCCGCCAGCGCCGCCGGCGTCTGGGCCAGTCCGTGGGCGCGGATCGGCTCGGCGACGATGTCCTTGACCCTCCAGCGCGGATTGAGGCTCGCGTAGGGATCCTGAAAGATCATCTGCATGGTCCGTCGCAGCGCGAGCTCCGGATCGGCGAAGTCGACCCGCCGCCCGGCATAGCGGATCTCGCCGCGGGTCGGGCGGTAGAGGCCGACAATGAGCCGAGCCACGGTGGACTTGCCACAGCCGGATTCCCCGACGAGCCCCAGTGTCTCGCCTTTTTCGATAGCGAAGCTGACGCCATCGACGGCGCGCAGAATCTGCCGCTGCTTGCGCTCGATCACGCGGTTCAACCACGGCGCGGAGACGTCGAAATAGCGGGCGACGTCGATCAGTTCGACCAGTGGGAGGCCCATCGCGCGCTCGACCGGCATTGCGCCGACATTCATCGGACGGCAACCGCGTCGTGCGCGTGCAGCCAGCACGCCGCCAGCGTGCTGCCTGCCTTCATCAGGTCGGGGCGCTCGTGACGGCAGCGCTCGAATACGTGTGGACAGCGCGGATTGAACGC
>JALZAO010000056.1 GCA_030948305.1 Pseudomonadota bacterium | reverse complement strand
GCACTTGACCAACCCTTCCTGGCGCCCCGCCTCGAGTTCGCAATCCTTAGGAAGCGGCACATAAATTCCCGCAGGAGCGGGTGCGCTATCCGCGAAATCGTCGATGAATGTCAGTACTTTCTTGGCAATCTAACGATCGGATAGACTTGCGGGAGCGACACGCGGGCCGATGGCTTCGGCGCAAACCGGAAGGACGAGAATGATGAACTTTGGATTTAACAGCCTCTTGGGCGTACTGATACTCATCGCTGATATCTGGGCGATCATCAATATTTTCCAAAGCTCCGTTTCCAATGAAAAGAAATTGATCTGGATCATAGTGGTCGTGCTGCTGCCGCTGTTGGGCCTGATCCTGTGGTTTTTTCTGGGACCGCGGAACCGCAAGACATAGGATGGTTGATCACAGATATGAATCCGCCCCAAGGCCCGCGGCCGACACGTTATCGCGTCGTCCCGCTCAATCCCCATGCGCATGTGTTCGAAATCTCGTGCACGGTCGACGAGCCGGATCCGGCAGGCCAATCGTTTCGTCTCCCGGCATGGATTCCCGGAAGCTATCTGATTCGCGAATTCGCGCGGCACTTCGTGTCGGTCCGCGCGGAATGCAATGGCTCCGGCATCGGCATACGCAAGACGGCAAAGGATATCTGGCAGGCCGACTCCTGCTCCGGGGCATTGACGATGATCGCCGAGGTGTATGCCTTCGACCTGTCGGTGCGGGCAGCCTATCTCGACGGCAGCCGAGGATATTTCAACGGCCCTAGCGTATTCGTGTGGCCGGTCGGGCAGGAAGAGCGACCGTGCGAGGTCGAGATCATCGCTCCTGAAGGCGAGGTCTATCGCGAATGGCGTGTCGCGACCAGCCTGCCGCGCGTGGGCGCATCGCCGTACGGTTTCGGTCGCTTTGCCGCGGCCAACTACGACGAGCTGATCGATCATCCGGTCGAGATGGGAAGCTTCGATCTGGTCCATTTTCAAGCGGGCGGCGCACGGCACGACATCGCGGTCACGGGCAGGCATCGCGGCGATCTCGAGCGTTTCTCGCGCGATTTGCAGCGCGTGTGCCAGGGACAGATCGACTTGTTCGGCGGCGCGCCGGAGAGCCGCGCACCCGTCGATTATTACCTCTTCCAGTTGCTCGCCGTCGGCGAGGGCTACGGAGGGCTCGAGCATCGCTCGAGCACCAGCCTCATCTGCAAGCGCGACGAGCTTCCGCAACCCGGCTCGACCGGAGTCGGGGAAGACTATCGCTCGCTGCTGGGCCTCGCCAGCCACGAATATTTCCACACCTGGAACGTCAAGCGCATCAAGCCATCGGCGTTTCTGCCCTACGACCTTACGCGCGAAAATCTGACCGAGCAGCTCTGGGCGTTCGAGGGGATCACGTCTTATTACGATGATCTGATGCTGGTGCGCAGCGGCGTCATCGGCATCAGCGATTACCTCGAGCTCCTGGGCCGCGATATCACGCGGCTGCTTCGCGCGCCGGGACGCTCGAAGCAAAGCGTGGCCGAATCCAGCTTCGACGCCTGGATCAAGTATTACCGGCGGGATGAGAACACGCCCAATGCGGTCGTCAGCTATTACGTCAAGGGTGCCTTGATCGCCCTGGCACTCGATCTCGTGCTGCGCCGCGCGGGTGTGATTACGCTCGACGAGGTGATGCGGGCGCTCTGGCAGCGCCATGGAAAGCCGGGAATCGGCGTGCCGGAGGGTGGTGTCGAAGCACTTGCAGCGGAGCTCTCGGGAATCGACCTCACCGATTTCTTCGCCAAGTATGTCCATGGGACCGCCGACTTGCCGCTTGCCGAGTTGCTCGCCCCGTTCGGTGTCGATGTGATGTTGCGGGCCGCCGAAGGCGCGAAAGACAAAGGCGGCTCGCCGGGGAAGCGCAAGACCCCGCGCGCGTGGCTGGGGGCGGCGTTGGCCGCCGGCGCGGAGCCGCGTCTTCAGCATGTCCTGAGCGACGGACCCGCGGAACGTGCCGGGCTCGCGGCGGGAGACACCTTGGTCGCGATCGATGGTATTCGCGCCTCCGCCGAATCGCTCGAACGCGTTCTGAAGTTCCGGCGCCCGGACGATGTGGTGAGCGTGCAGGCGTTCCGCCGCGACGAGCTGATGGAATTCTCGGTGGAGCTGGACGCCGCACCTCTGGAAACGTGCTGGCTCGCGCTCGCGGATGACGCCGACGCCGATGCGCGTGCGCGCCGAAGTGCATGGCTCGGCCAGAGCCCGGCCAATCCTTGACTTACGAAAGTACTCGTCGCGCGGGGACGACGCCCCGCGAGGCTCGGGTCGTCAGCCTGTGCGTGAAACGGTCTAGATCTTCACCGTCGGATTGAGCGTATAGACGCCCGTCAGCGATGCCTGCGCCAATACCCGGCCGGCAAGAGCGATCAAAGCGTCCGGTCCGGTAAAGTTGCCGATGACCGCAAGACGCGGCACTTCGATCGCGTACAGCGTGAACACGTAGCGATGGATAAGCTCGTCGTTCCACGGCGGACATGGCCCGTCGTAGCCGTAGTAATTGCCGCTCATGTCCTTGTCCGCGGCAAACCATCCCGTATAGTCGTTGAGTCCCTGGCGGACGCCGCGCTCCGCGGCGGGACCTGGCTTGCCGCGCGCTGTGACGCCCTTGGAGAATTCACCGCGCGCGATCGGCAGCGTATTCGGCGGCAGGTCGACGAGCACCCAGTGGAAAAAGTCGACGCGTGGCAAGGACGCGGACACCGAACGCCCTTCCCGGTTGACGTCGTCACCGCGGGAAGGCACGTCGGGATCGTGGCAGATCAACACCAGCGATTTTGTTTCCGGCGGTAAGTCGCTCCACGCGAAATCAGGGTTGAGATTCGCGGATTGTTTGACATGCGCAACGGCGTCCGTGACGCAAAATGCGAACTCGCCGGGAATGCGCTGCCCGTCGGCAAAGGCGGTGGTCATGAGCCGCATGATGAGCTCCGAATCGTACTGCCCCGGGTGATGGCTGCCGTGCGAGCCAATCGGTTTACGATGCCTTCCAATGCGGCGGCACCGTCTTGTCGAAAAACGGCAGCGCTTCGATCCGTGCTTTCCAAGACGCGATCGCCGGCGGGAGCATCCCGTCGGCATCGAGGTCCGGCAACTTGATCTGCGCGCGCCTCAGAAACGCGACCATGGGATAAAACGCAAAATCCGCGGCCGAGAGCGGTCCCGCGAGATAGTCGCCGCGCAGCGCGCTTGCAAACTTGCCCAGCTCACCGACGACCGCTTTGCGCGATTCGGTGATGACCTTCGCGTCTCGTTCCTCGGGTTTTTTCCACCACGCCTGATCGAGCAGCTTGTCGGACTCCACGCTGTAGTAATTGTCGACTTCCAGGATCAGGCGCCGGATAACAGCACGCGCCTTGGCGTCGCCCGGGAAGAGCGGCGCTCCGCGCCCCGGGTACGCCTCGTCGATGTACTCCACGATGGCGTTGGACTCGTAGAGTGTAAAGTCGCCGTCGACCAGCACCGGCACTTGATGACGCGGATTGAGCGCCAGGAATTCCGGCTTGCGGGTGTCGCCTGCCGAAAACGATAGCACCTTGAGCTCGTAGGGAAGCGCCTTGTGCTCGAGCGCCAGTTGCACGCGCCAGGCGTAGGGCGAGCCCGAGCCGTAATAGAGGGTCAGCGCCATCTATTCTCCGTCGTTCTGAGTTCGGTTCTTTTTTTTCGACGGATCCGCGGCGCCGACGCCAGCGCGCATGGCTTCGAGCGACGCCTTTTGCAACTCCATCGTCTTGATGCTCATCTGCATGAAATTCTGGCTCATCGCGAGCCAGTTCTCGATTACCCGCAGCTCGCCGATCTTCCTGTCGATCTCCGCGGGATCAAGCGTCGCGAACATGGTCGCCGGATTCGGAAAGGGCATGCTTGCGGCTGCTGTGCCCGGCGGCGTGAAACCGGGCACCGGCATGCCGAATGGATTCCACATGCGCTGCATGAATTCGAGCGCCTCCTGCGGCGTAAACGGTTTCGCTGGCTGGCTGGGCATGGGGGTTTCTCCTTGCGCGCAGGTACGGTCGCCCTGCGTTTTCCGCTATTATGCTCTCATGGCCGAATCGGCTGCTCCGTTCATGAGTTCATTGCAGGCGATCGTCGGCGATTTTCACGTCATCACTGGCGCCGCCGACATCGCGCCCTATGTAACTGATTGGCGCGAGCGTTATCGCGGCCAAGCACGCGCGGTTGTCAGGCCGGGATCGACGGCAGAAGTTGCCGCGGTCGCGCGCGTTTGCTCGGAACACGGCGTGCCGATCGTTCCTCAGGGCGGCAATACCGGTCTGTGCGGCGGCGCGACTCCTCATGCCGGCGGAGACGAAATCGTCATGCAGCTTTCGCGCCTCAACCGCGTGCGCGCGATCGACACCGAAAACGCCACCATTACTGTCGAGGCCGGCGTGCCGCTCGCGGCCGTGCAACAAGCAGCGGCCGAAGCCGGACTTTTGTTTCCACTTTCACTGGCGGCGGAAGGTAGCTGCGTGATCGGCGGCAATCTTTCGACCAATGCCGGCGGAACGGCGGTATTGCGCTACGGCAACGCTCGCGAGCTCGTGCTCGGCCTGGAGATCGTGCTGGCCGATGGTCGGGTGTGGGACGGCCTGCGCGGACTTCGCAAGGACAATACCGGCTACGACCTGAAGCAGCTCTTCCTGGGCAGCGAAGGCACGCTCGGCATCATCACGGCCGCGGTGCTCAAGCTTTTTCCGCGGCCGCAAACGTCGGCCACCGCGTGGGTCGCGGTTGAAGACGTGGCGGCGGCGGTCCGCTTGCTCGGCGCGGTGCGCCAGGCGCTGGGCGATCGCCTCACCGGCTTCGAGCTCGTCTCCGCCGATTGTGTGGCCCTGACACGAGCGCAATTTCCAGCGCTGGCCGACCCGCTCCCCGGACACGATTGGTACGTGCTGTTGCAGGCGGACGACGCTTCGGCGAATTCGCCCTTGCTGGCACAGGTCGAAGCAGCGCTCGCCGATAGTCTGAGCGACGAGCTCGCGCGCGACGCCGTGATCGCGCAATCCGAAGCGCAGGCAAACGATCTCTGGAAGGTGCGCGAGCATATTCCCGAGGCGCAAAAACGCGAGGGTCCCAATATCAAGCACGACATCAGCGTGCCCGTGTCGCAAATGGCGGCATTCCTGACGCATGCCAAGGAAGCCCTCGACACCGCGTTACCCGGCGTGCGCTATGTCGTCTTCGGCCATCTGGGCGACGGGAACCTGCACTACAACTTGTCGATGCCGGTCGGCGCGCCGAGCTCGACAATTGTCGAACAGACTTCGCGCGCCAATCGTATCGTCTACGATCTGGTCGCCGAGTTCGGCGGCAGTTTCAGTGCCGAGCACGGTGTTGGCCAGATGAAGCGCGCCGAGATGGAGCGTTACAAGGCGCCGATCGAGCTGGAGCTGATGCGCCGTCTGAAGCACGCACTCGATCCGCATGGCATCCTCAACCCGGGTAAGGTGCTGTGATGAAAGAATTGGTGCTGTGATGTTGAAAGTCGTGGCCTGGCTGGTATTGATCTTCCTAGTGCTGTTTGCGCTTCGGATGATCAATGTGCGCAAGACGCGCTCAAGAGACCGTGCCGCCACATCTGCTCCCGCGACGGAAGCGCAGGCCATGGTTCGCTGCGCACGCTGCGGCGTATTCCTGCCCCGCAGCGACGCGAGCCTGGTCGCTGGCAGCTACACTTGCGCCGACAGCGAATGCGCTAAGCGATGAGTGTCGATATGCAGCCGCACCCGGCGATTCCACCGTTCGAGCCGCCACCGCTGCCGACGACGATCACCGAGTCCGGCAGGCGGATTCTCTGGATCGTTGGCTTGTATCGCGCGGTCTGCGGCGTGCTGCTTCTCGGCACCGCCCTGTTCCTTGACCTTCGTGCGGTCGGCATCGGCGCGCCCAACGCGTTCGTTACCGCCGCCGGCCTGTACTTCACGTATGGCGTCCTGACCTTCTGGTGGGTGCAGCGCGATACGGTGGGCCTGCCGCTGCCCGCCTTGTTGCTGTCGCTCCTGACCGGAGACGTCGCCTTTATCGCGCTGCTGATGTACGCCGGGGGCAGTGCCGGCGGTCCGCTATCGATCCTGCTCTTTCCACAGCTCGCCGCCAGCGGCTGGCTGATGCGCTCACAGATCGCATTTTTCCACGCCGCGCTGGCCAGCTCGGCGCTGATTGCGCTCGACAGCTGGCGCTTGATCGACGGCTTGATATCGCCGACGCAGATCCTGCAGACAGGGCTCGTCGGATTTGGCTATTTTGCGACCGTCGGTGTCGCCCTCGCGCTTGGCCGCTACACCAAGGCCAGCGAAGACTTGGCCGCGCAACGCGGTATCGACGTCGCCAATCTCGAACAGGTCAACCGGCTCATCATTCAGGACATGCAGGACGGCGTCCTGGTCGTCGATCTGAATGGGGTCGTTCGCGGCCATAACGCGCAGGTGACGCGCTTGCTCGGCGGCTTTGGCCGCATGCGAGGCGGCATGCGCTTGGCCCAGTTCAGCTCGATCCTGCACGATTACTGGCGCCGTTGGCAGGAAGATTTTGCCGAGTCGCTGCCGCCGTTCAAGGTCGAGACGACGCAGCGGCTCCTTCGCGTACGGCTGGTGCGGATCGGTTCGGGGCTGAACGGCGGAACGCTGATGTACCTCGAAGACCTGGGCCGCGCGCAAGGCGAGGCGCAGCAAATCAAGCTTGCGGCGATGGGGCGCTTGACGGCCAGCATCGCCCACGAAGTGCGCAATCCGCTGTCCGCGATCAACCAGGCGGCGCAACTGCTGGAGGAGGACGGCTCGGTCGCTCCCGAGGGCCAGCGTCTGCTGACGATGATACGCACCAACGCCAAGCGCATCGACCGTATCGTCGGCGAAGTCCTGCAGCTCAATCGTCGCGACCGCAAGCAGCTTGAGGTCATCGCACTCGGCGACTTTTTGCATTCGCTGGTCGAGGAAATCGTCCAAGCCGAGAGCATTGCTCCCGGAAGCGTGTCGATTCAGGCCCCACCGGAGCTGGGCGTGATCTTCGATCGCGGGCACCTGAACCAGATCGTGTGGAATCTGGTGCGCAATGCGTGGCAGCATTGCCAGAAAAAAGATGCCAGCATCCGCATCGTGGTACGTCCCGGATACATGGGCGATGCCGTAATATGCGAGCTGTCGGACGACGGACCGGGCATACCGGCTGAGCTTCGGGCGCAGATTTTCGAGCCATTCTTCACCACGCGGCCGGGCGGCACCGGCCTCGGCCTGTATATCGCACGAGAGCTTGCCGACGCCAACGGCGCGGCGCTCGAACTGCTGCCGAAAGGTCCGGGCGCGAACTTTCGCATCACGCTCAAGCGCGCGGCCGATCCGGCGGCACGGAAGTAGGGGGGAGGCAGCACATGATTCGCAAGGCACGCGACCGTGGACAACCGAAGGTACTCGTCGTCGACGACGAGCCCGATTTGCTCGAATTGCTCGAGCTCACGCTCTCTCGCATGGGACTCGACACGACGCGGGCGCAGACCGTCGGCGAGGCGACCCGGCTGCTCGACACGCAGGCATTCGACCTGTGTCTTACCGACATGAGGCTTCCCGACGGCGAGGGCCTCACCGTCGTCGAGCACATCACCGCCAAGGGCCTCGACGTTCCGGTCGCGGTGATCACCGCGTTCGGGAGCGCGGAGAACGCCGTCGCGGCGCTCAAAGCCGGCGCCTTCGACTACCTTGCGAAGCCGGTGGCGCTCGAGCAGTTGCGGGCATTGGTCAAGCAAGCGCTCAAGGTCCCGGAAAAGCCCGCGGCGCCGTCGTCGTATCAGTTGCTGGGCGAATCGCCAGCAATCATGCTGGTGCGATCGATGATCGACCGGCTGTCGCGAAGCCAGGCGCCGGTATTCATCACCGGCGAGTCGGGAAGCGGCAAGGAGCTCGCCGCGCGGATGATCCACCTGGGCGGCCCACGAA
>JALZAO010000370.1 GCA_030948305.1 Pseudomonadota bacterium | reverse complement strand
ACCTCCGGCGGCAACAACGGCACCTTGTACTCCTCGCTGAAGAGTTCAAGCGCAGTATCCCAGTTGGCGAGTTTGGCCGTGCCCGAATTCCAGAAGACTGTTGCGACGGCGAGCCGCAGCGGAATCGCCAGGATCGTATACGGCACGGCGGCGAGCCAGCGCAGCACGCGACCAACCAAAATCAGCGCGGGCGAAGGTGAGGACGTCGGTGCCGTCGGCGCATTCATGCAAACTTTTCCGACGGCAGCGCGGCAGCGGCCGGCTCGATGATATCGAACGCGATCAATCGCCCTTCCGCCAGGTGCCCGGCAAGCAGCGCGGCTACGTCGACGCCCGATACGAGATCGACCGCCTCGTCGAGCGGTTGTCCAGCGCGGAGCGCGGACGCAAAGCGCCAAGCGGGTTCGCTCAACCGCCTGACATCGACGCCGGTCGCAAGCCGCTGGATGAGCAACCAAATTGGCGCGTCGCCGAGGTCGATCGCCGCGAGCGTTGCTTCGTCCTGCTCGAGGACCGCGCGCCACATCGTGTCCACCGGATAACTGGCCCGGACCAGGCCGAACGATGGATGCGGCACAAAGCGAACGCGGTCGTGGTTACCCTCCACGATCACGCAGAGCGCCGCCATATCGAGCGCTGCCGCGTCAGGTGCATGCAGCGCGCCGCTCACCGCCCATTCCAGTCGCGCGACATCGGGCAGATAGGGCACCGATTCCGCGGCTTGAAACCGCGCCAGGAAATCGGCGAACCCGGCGCCGTATTCATCGAGGAACGCACCTTGGGGCGGCTCCGCCTTGATGAACTTCTGTGCCGCATCCTCGAAGAAGTCCCCACCGACGAGGCGATGAACTACGGGATACGAGAGGCGCAGCGCCTTGGTCAGGGTACCGTACAACGTGTTGCGGTAGATGCCGAGGCGGTCGGCGGCCGCCAGGCCATCGGCACGTATGTGCGTCGCCGCATCCTCGCCGTCATACTCCATGAGGCTGCGGTATACGGCGTGCTGGAGCTCACGCAGCGCGGGCACGATCGGCTCTCTCCATGCGCCGAAGCAGCGCGTCGGCGTGCGCTGCCTCCTCGAGAAGCACGGCGAGCGGGGGTACGTTATTGTCCCATTCGATGAGCGTCGGTCGCGGCCCGAACCGAGCAAGTGCTTCGTCATAGAGCGCCCACACGTCGGGAGCAACGCGTGCGCCGTGATCGTCGATACGAAGCACGTCGCCATTCTCGAGTCGCCGGATGGTGTGACCCGCCAGGTGAATCTCGCCGATGGCGTCCGGCGGCAACGCTGCGAGATAGACCGAGGGATCCCATCCATGATTGCAGCTGCTGACGTAGATGTTGTTGACGTCGCACAGGATGCCGCAGCCGGTCCGAGCGGCAATCGCGGCAATGAACTCCCATTCCGGTATGCTCGAATGCGTGTATTGCAGGTACGAGGACGGATTCTCGACAAGAATCTGGCGCTGCAGATGCGCCTGGGTCTGCTCGACGTGCTGGCAGACGACTGCGAGCGCCTCCTCGGTCATGGGCAACGGTAGCAGGTCGGCAAGATAAGCGCCGCCAATGGTGCTCCACGAGAGATGTTCGGACATGAGGCCTGGCTCGAAGCGCCGGACCACGTCCCGGATACGTTCCAGGTGATTCAGATCGAGGCCCTCGGCGCTGCCGAGCGACAGCCCGACCCCGTGCAACGAGATAGGATAGTCGCGGCGAATCGAATCCAGATACGCCAGCGCCGTCCCTCCGCCCATGTAGTTCTCGGTGTGCACCTCCATCCAGGCTACGTCGGGACGCTCATCGCGCACTGCCTGATGGTGCTGGAAACGCAACCCGATTCCCGCTCTTGCGGGGATCGGGTTGCGCCTGCCTTGCAGCACGGCAGCGGAAGAGCTCAACTGCCGGCCCGCTTTCACGCGGGCTTCTGCTTGCCGCCCTGGATCTTGCCGCAGTCACCCGCCGGAAGCAGCACGAACGATTTCGGGTCGCGCGCCTGAGTCGATTGACCGGAGCAGGAATGGGCACCCTCGGCGCAGTCGTTCTTGGCGACGGCGTTGATGCCGTAGCATTTCTCCAGATGGTTCTTCTCCATCCTTGCCATCTGGTCC
>JALZAO010000055.1:4349-8140 GCA_030948305.1 Pseudomonadota bacterium | reverse complement strand
GCACGGGGATCGACGGGGAATTGCGAGTAGCGTCGCGAGCCTCCCGGCGAGGGCCCCCATGCGTAGCACGGGGATCGACGGGGAATTGCGAGTAGCGTCGCGAGCCTCCCGGCGAGGGCCCCCATGCGTAGCACGGGGATCGACGGGGAATTGCGAGTCGACGCTTGAGGCCGACTACTCGGCAATTCAAACTTCGTCGACCGTTGAGGAGGCCGGAGACGCTCGCGGCCAACACGCGACGCATCCGATTCACGAGCGGTCGAGGAGGCCAGCATGCCCTTCGCGGACCGCGGCTCGGCTTAAACGATGTGCCTCATACCGCCCTGGCGATCGCGGCCACCGGTTGCTTATTTGCCGCAGCGATTCCCATGCTGAGCCCGAGCGTGCGCAAACTGTCGCGCACCGCATTGACCGCGTGGCGCATTTCCTCGGGGCCGATGGCGCCGATACATCCCACGCGGAAGGTCTCGAGCTGCGTGAGCTTGCCCGGATAGAGAATGAAACCGCGATTTCTGACTTCGTCGTAGAACGGTTTGAACGAGTACTTCGGATCCGCAGGCGCGTGGAAGGTCACGATGATCGGCGCCTGTATGCGCGCGTCGAGGAATACCTTGAATCCCATTTCAGTCATGCCAGAGACCAGCGTTTCACAGTTGGCGGCGTAGCGCCGGTAGCGCGCAGGCTGACCGCCGGCCGCGATGTATTGCTCCAGCGCGGCATCCACCGCCACCACGACGTGCGTGGGCGGCGTATAGCGCCATTGGGTCGTCCGCTCCATGTAGGTCCACTGATCGTACAGATCCAGCGCCAGCGACGTCGAGCGCCCGGCACACTGCTCGAGCACTTTCCTGCGCACGAAGACGAACCCCATCCCGGGCGGCCCTTCGATACACTTCCCCGAGGCGGCGATGAGCGCGTCGAACGGAGTCTTTTTGGCGTCGATCGGGATCGCGCCGAAGGAGCTCATGGCGTCGACGATGAGGCTTCTGCCCCGCCGCGCGACGACGTCGGCAATCTCGGACAGCGGATTCAAGATGCCGGTCGACGTCTCACAGTGAATCAGCCCGACGTGAGTGATCGACGCATCGGCGTCGAGCAATCGCGCGACGTCCGCCGCAGTCGTCGGCACATCGTCGGCGGTCTCGAAAGTCGACAGCGTGCGGCCCATCATTTCGGTAAGCCGCGCCAGACGCTTGCCGTAGGCGCCGTTGATCAGGACCAGTACGTGGCCGTCGCGCGGCACCAGCGTGTTCACGGCGCCTTCAACCGAAAAGGTGCCGCTGCCTTGCATCGGGACGCAGACGTGCGTTTCGCTGCCATTGACGATCGCGGTGAGCCGCTCGCGGACGCGCGCCGTCACGGCATTGAAGCTCGCGTCCCACGATCCCCAGTCGCGCAGCATCGCCGCCTTTGTGGTCAGCGTGGTCGTCAGCGGACCGGGGGTCAGCAGAATGGGATCGCGGTCGCAATTGCTCATTGAATATCTCCGTGGCCGTCGGTCAGATCGTTACCGGCTTTCGCCATGCCTGCGTACGTGCCAGCAGCAGGCGGGTGATCACTGCGTAGAGAATGCATACCGTCGTCGATGCGGCGACGATCAGCGTCGCCATCGCCGCTGCCGGGCCGATCTCGCCGGCCTCGTCGAGCGACAGGATCGCCACCGACGCGAGTTGCGTCTGCGGCGAGTACAAAAACACGACCGCCGAAATGGTCACCATCGCATTCACGAACAGGTAGCGGCCGATGTCGAGGATCGCCGGCAGGCAGACCGGAACGGTGACGCGGAAGAAGGTCTTGTAGAAGGGCACCTTCAACGATGCCGACACCGCCTCGAACTCGTTGTCGAGTGCCTTGAGCGCGGTTACGGCGGTCAGATGGCTGGAAGTGTAGTAATGGATGATCGTCGACAACACCAGGATGGTCATGCCATGGTAGAGCCAGTTAAGCGGATTGTCGGGGTGGTTGAAAAACAAAATGTAGCCGAGCCCAAGCACCATCCCCGGCACGGCCATCGGAATCGCCGCGAGCAGCCTGAAAAGCGCCCGCAGCGTGTTCATGCCGCGCGTTTTCTCGACCAGGTACGCGGCGCCGAAAATAAGCATCGTGCCAACCACCGCCGTCAACAGCGCCATTTTAAGACTGTTGAAAAACGAGACGATCACGCCGCCGTCGACGAGCCCGAACGTGTAATGGCGAAGGCTGAACGACTTGTCGTACGGCCACAGCTTGATGAACGACGTGTAGATCGCCATGCCCAGCACCGCCAGCAGCAGGAGGCAAACGACGGTGCAGTAGGAGAACATCAGCGTATCGAACCACGACTTCGGCTTCGGCGCGTATGGAACCGCGCGGGCCGAGAATTGCGATTGCTGCTTGCCCTGCATGATCCAGTCGACGACGAACGCGAACACTACCGGCAGCAGCAGCAGCAGGCTAACGACGGCGCCGCGGTTGAAGTTCTGTTGGCCGATGACCTGTTTGTAGATATCGACCGCCAGGACGTTGAAATTGCCGCCGATGATCTTCGGGATGCCGAAGTCGCTGACGGTATAGGAAAACACCACCATCGCCGCGCTAACCAAGCCGTATTTGGCGCCGGGTAGCGTGATGGTCAGGAATTTGCGCAGCGTGCGCGTGCCCAGCGATTCGGCAGCCTCGTACAGGCGGCCATCGGCGAGAAGCAGCGCCGTCAGGACGATCATAAGCGCATGCGGAAACGTCGCGTACACGGAGCTGATGATGATGCCGAGCGGTCCATAGACCTGCTTGCCGCCCAGCAATGCCTTCAGCACGCCCTGGTTGCCGAACCACTGGATGAACGAGATCGCGGACAGAAGCGACGGGGCAAGGATGGGAGTGAGCGCGATGACACGGAACATGCCCTTCCCCGGCATGCAGCTTCGCGTCAACGCGTAGGCGAAGGCGAAGGCGAGCGGGATCGTGATCGCCGTCACCGCAAGCGCCACCCACAAGGTGTTCGATATCGATTGCTGTAGCGACGGCGTAGCGAGGTACTCGCGAAACTGGAGCAGGCCTACGAACGCGCCGTTGCGATCCTCGACGCTCTTGACCAGAATCATGAACAGCGGCGCCAGCAAAAAAACCACCAGCACCGCGCACACGACCACGAGCAGACCCTGTCCGAGCCTGTCCTGCCAATGCGCCAGCGGCCTGACGCG
The DNA here is from genome assembly GCA_030948305.1 of Pseudomonadota bacterium. GTDB lineage: Bacteria > Pseudomonadota > Gammaproteobacteria > Burkholderiales > Casimicrobiaceae > PALSA-1003. Next base: position 4,961 of record JALZAO010000055.1, on the reverse strand, counting down.
CTGGCCGGTCATAGCCGTCGGTGCGAGGACAGTGCTCATCGGCTACCCGCGCTCAACCCAAGAGCCGCATGCACTCGGGAGGCAGCGCGACGTCGAGCGTCGAACCCTCGCAGAGCGCCATCTCGTCGGTATCGTGGCGCGAGATGTTGATCAGCAGCGGCTGTCCCTCGGCGCCGACGACGGCGACAGTCACTAGGCAGAACGCGCCCAGAAACTCGATCTTGGTCACTTGGCTCCGCGCGCGGTTCGGCATCGTTGCGGCACCATCCACCACGACATCCTCGGGTCGCAGGTAGAGCTTGACCGCGGTGCCCGGCACGATCCCGGGGTCGCCTGATGCGCAGTCGAGCACCAGATTGCCGATGCGAAACCGCCCCGCTCCCTCCGCAACCGCGGAGAGCACGTTCACCTTGCCGACAAAATCGGCGACGAACGCCGATGCGGGCTCGCGATAGATTTGCTGCGGCGTTCCGATCTGCTCGATCGAGCCCCGGTTCATCACCACCACCCGGTCGGCCATCGACAGCGCTTCTTCCTGGTCGTGCGTCACCATGATCGTCGTCACTCCAAGGCGCCGCTGCAGCGAGCGGATCTCGCCGCGCAGCCGCAGGC
>JALZAO010000055.1:0-4339 GCA_030948305.1 Pseudomonadota bacterium | reverse complement strand
CAATGCGTCGAGCGCCGATAAAGGCTCGTCGAGTAACAGCAATCCGGGCGCCGTCGCCAGCGCCCGCGCGAGGGCGATGCGCTGCTGCTGACCGCCGGAGAGCTGCCCCGGATATTTCGCCGCTTCATCGGGGAGACCGATCAGTTTCAGCAGTTCCGCGACGCGGCGTTTGATTTCGTCCTGGCCCTTGCGCCGGTTGACCAGACCGTAGGCGACGTTGTCGAAGATCGTCAGGTTGGGGAACAGCGCGTAGGACTGGAACACGATGCCGTAATCGCGGTCGATTGCCGGCAGACGCGAGATGTCGCGCCCGTCCTGAACGATAACGCCCCTATCCTGCGTCTCCAGTCCGGCGATGATGCGCAGGAGCGTCGTCTTGCCGCAGCCCGAAGGCCCCAGGAAGGTCACCAGTTCGCCGCGATCGATCGCGAGCGCGATTTCCTCGAGCGCCGTGAACCGGCCGAACGTTTTTCGAACGCCGGCCAGCTTGAGATATGGATTCCCTGTCGACTCGGTTTGCGGCACCTGCGCTCCTCGGGATCGCGCCGGACGCAGGGTGCCGGTCCGAATGGCAGGAACTGCGCCCGGGCGCGGGGCGCCGGCTCATCCGCTTACTTGGGCTCCGCCTTCGCGTTGTAGCGCTTGTTCCATTCGTCGAGAATCCTGTCGCGATTCTTCGCCGCCCACGCGAAGTCGTTCTTCACCAGCCGCTTCTCGTAGTCCGCGGGAATGTTGGGCAATGGTTGAGCGATCCCCGGAATCGCGACGATCGCGTAGTTCTTTGCGTACAGCGCCGCGGCCTCCCGCGACGACGACCAGTCGGCGAACTTCTTCGCCGCCTCTAGCTTCTTCGTGCCCTTCATGATGCCGACCGCCTCGAGGTCCCAGCCCAGGCCCTCCGTGGGGAAGATCAGATCGATCGGCGCGCCCGACGCCTTGGTGGTACTGGCGCGGTACTCGAATGCGATGCCGATCGGAAATTCACCGGCGCCAGCCTGACGGCAGGGCTTGGAGCCCGAATGCGTGTACTGGGCGATGTTCTCGTGCAGCGCGTCCATATACTTCCATGCATCCGTCTCGCCCCACATCTGCAGCCACGCCGCTACGTCGAGAAAGCCGGTGCCGCTCGACGCCGGATGCGGCATCACGATCTTGCCCTTGTACACCGGCTTGGTCAGGTCCTTCCATGTCGCGGGCTTCGGAAGGTTCTGCTTGGCCGCCTCGACGGTGTTGAAGCAGATCGTCGCACCCCACACGTCCATGCCGAACCACATCGGCGGGTTGCGCGAGTCCCGGTACTGCGGGCTGATCGCCGCCAGGTTGGCCGGGGCGTAAGGCTGCAGCATGCCGTCGAGATCCAGCACCACGAGGCTGGTCGCGGCAAGGCCCATCACGATATCGGCCTGTGGATTGGCTTTCTCGGCCATCAACTTGGCCGTGATCACCCCGGTCGAGTCGCGTACCCATTTGAGCTCGATATCCGGATAGACCTTGTTGAACCCCTCTTGATACGCCTTGATCTGGTCGGTCTCGATTGCGGTGTAAACCAGAAGCTCCGTTTTTTGCGCCGCCGCGGACGTCACCCATAGCGCCGCCCCCGCCGCGACGATCATCGCAACGCTCCGCCACCCTTTGCTTACCGCGAATTGCATGGTTCACTCCCGTGTCGTGGTGATTGTGGAACGACTGAAAAATCCTGCGCCCGTCGTGCTGTCCGGACAAATGGCCATGATCTTGATCTGGATCGCCGATGTCGCGACTGGCGCTTAGTTTGAGTGATGCCGATTGCAGACCGATGACAACCTACACCGCCGTCGAGGCAATCGCAAGCCTCCAATCACGCGACGCGAGTGAGCGGGCGCGCGGCGGCGCCTTGCGCTCCAGACTGCATCTGCTTCAGATACCACCGGATGAAGGCGTCCACATTGTATTCCTTGCGCTGCGATAGCGGCCCCGGCTGGTAGCCGATGGAATCGACGCCTTTCTGCTGCCACTTGCAAATCTCCCAGTCCTGCTCGTTGGTGAGCTGCCAGAACGGCAGCAACTGGTCGAGCCGGTAGTCCTGGCCTTCGCGCGCATCGTCACGCACCAGCCAGTAGGCGCGAATTCTGGTTATCCGCGGACCCGTCGGCAACAGCCGCGCCGCGACCGCGTGGTCGCAGCTCGCGTGTACCCAGAAATTCGGCATGCTCCGCATCCGCAGCACGCCGACGTCCGCATCCCGGTAATCGCCCATCAGCGGCGCAACCCGGCGGCCGTCCATCGACTCGGTGTCGAAGCCCTCGGTCAGCACAGTGCGATCGGCGGCGAACCACAGATCGTGATCGGGGTCCGGGAACGGCGCCAGGCCGCCGCGCGCGTGCGTGATCGCAATGCCTTGCGAGGCCCATTTCGATTCTGTCCGCTCGACCGCGGCCGCCATCTTCTGCCGGATCGCCTCGCTCGCATACGCCTCCTCGTACACGTCGAAGTTCGCCTTGACATATTGCGGATGGCGGCCGACGCAGTGGAAGCACTCCCGGTTGTTCTCCCACACGAGCTTCCAGTTCGATTCCACGTCGTAGTCCGTGATCGTGGCGATCTTCGCGCGGTCGAAACCCTGCGGCCGCGCCGCCGCCTCGAACTTGGCGCGTAGCGGCCCAAAGTCCGGAGGGGCTTCGGCGAGCGAGACGTAGATCAGCCCGGCGCAGACCTCGGCGTGGAGTCGCCGCAAGCTCAGCGCCGATTTGTCAACGCCCTCGTGCATACCCTGGCAGGCGATGAGATCGCCCTGGCGCGAGTAGGTCCAGCTGTGATACGGGCAAACAATCGCGCGGACATGGCCGGTATCGCTGCGGCAGAGCTGCGTGCCGCGGTGGCGACAGACGTTGTGGAACGCGCGCACCTCGCCCTGGTCGTCGCGAATCACCAGCACCGGAGTGGAATCGACGGTGAAGGTCAGGAAGTCGCCGGGCTTGGGCATCTCGAAGGCAAACCCCGCGAACAGCCAACCTTCGTACCAGATCTTCTGCATCTCGAGTGCGTAGAGCGCATCGTTGTGATAGAACGCGCGCGGCAGCCCGTGGCCTTCGCGGCGCGAGCCAAGAAGGGTGTCGAGTTCGGGGGTCAAAGCGGACATGACGGGCTCCTGAGGGTATGGAAGCGGGTGCGGGCAAAAAAGCGGCGCCTAAGGTGGCGGCACTCAGGCAAGTATCGCCTTGCGCTCGGAATCGTACAGCGGCCGCGTGTGGCGCAGCGCCGGGTAGCGCACGCCCATCACTTCAACCGCGTAATCGGAATGCGCGGGCTCGTCGGCTGCAATGTAAGCGCAGAGTATATTGCGGCCCACCGTATAGCCGTAGCCTGCGCTGGTGACGCGGCCCAGCACGCGTTCGCCAGCGAGCACGATTTCACCGCCAAACATGTTGATCTCACCGGGAGCAGTGAACCAAGTGAGCTTCTGCTTCGGCCCCATCGCTCTCACGTCCGCCAGCGCCGCGCGCGCCAGGTAAGGGCCCTTGTCCCGGGCGACGCAAAAGCCCAGCCCGGCCTCGTACGGATTGTAATCCGGCGTGATGTCCGCGCCCCAGACGAGATAATGCTTCTCGAGGCGCAGGCTGTTGATCGCGCGGTAGCCGGCATTGGCGATGCCGTAGCGCTCCCCGGCGGTCCATAAGCGCTCGTACAGGTACAGCGCATACTCGACCGGAACATGCAGCTCGTAGCCCTGCTCGCCGAGGTAGGTCACCCGCAACGCGAGCACCGGCGCGTAGCCAACATCGATCTCGCGCGCGCTCATGTAGGGAAACCGCGGATTGTCGAGTGGCGCCGAGCAGAGCTCCCCGAGCACCTCGCGCGAGCGCGGGCCGCACAGGTTGAGCACCGCTTTGGCCGAGGTGTGCTCGACGATTTCGACGCTGCCGTCGGCAGGCAAGCGCCGCTCGATCGTCGATCGGTCGCGCACACCCAGCGCACTGCCGGTGATGAAATAGAAGCGGTCTTCGCCGAGCCGCGTAATGGTCACGTCGGCCTCGATGCCGCCGCGCTCGTTGCATAATTGCGTATACACGATGGTGCCGAGCGCGCGGTCGAGATCATTGACGGCGAGCGTCTGCAGCAATGCCAGAGCACCCGGGCCGCGCACCTCATACTTGGAGAACGAGCTCATGTCGATCAAGGCGACGCGCTCGCGGACCGCACGGTGCTCGGCCCCGACCGCATCGAACGCGGCCCCGCGCTCGAACGAGGGTGGCTCGACCGCGGGTGTGCCCATGGGTGCAAACCAGTTGGGACGCTCCCAGCCAAACTTGTTGCCGTACACTGCGCCCGCGTGGCCGAGGGTTGCATGCAGGGGGCTCCG
>JALZAO010000054.1 GCA_030948305.1 Pseudomonadota bacterium | reverse complement strand
TAGTGCGCCTGCTCCCAATTGGGGCCGCTGCCGACGTCGACCACTAACGGCACGTGGAGTTGGGCGACTCCGGCCATCCGCAGCGCGAGCTCGGCTTTCACGCGGTCGAGATGGTCTATGGGCGCTTCGAGCACCAGCTCGTCGTGAACCTGCAGGACCAGCTTGGCGCCCACGGATTCACGGTCAAGCCACGCCTGCACCTCGATCATCGCGAGCTTGATCAAATCGGCGGCCGTTCCCTGCATCGGCGCGTTGATCGCCGCGCGCTCGGCCGCCTGGCGGCGCGGGCCTCCACCGGCGTTGATGTCCGGCAGCCAGAGCCTGCGCCCGAATACGGTCTCGACGTAGCCCTGCGCCCGTGCAAGCTCGCGGGTGCGCTGCATGTACCCGGCCACGCCCGGGTAGCGGATGAAGTACTTTTCGATGAATTGCGCCGCGGCCCCGCGCTCGATGCCGAGCTGTTGCGCTAGCCCGAATGCGCTCATGCCGTAAATCAATCCGAAGTTGACCGCCTTGATGTAGCGCCGCTGCTCGGAGGTCACGTCGGCAATGGGAACGCCGAAGATGTCGGCGGCCGTTGCGCGGTGGATGTCTTCGCCTGCGGCGAAAGCCTTCAGCAACGAATCGTCACCCGACAGATGCGCCATGATGCGCAGCTCGACCTGCGAATAGTCGGCCGAGATCAGCGTGTGGCCCGGCGGCGCGACGAATGCCTCGCGGATGCGCCGGCCCTCGACGGTGCGGATGGGAATGTTCTGCAGGTTCGGTTCGGTGCTGGCGAGGCGTCCAGTGACCGCCGTGGCCTGACCGAAGCACGTATGGACCCTGCCCGTGCGCGCATTCACCATCTGCGGCAGCTTGTCGGTGTACGTCGACTTGAGCTTCGACAGCGCGCGATGCTCGAGCAGCAATCTCGGCAGCGGGTAATCCGCGGCGAGTTGCTGCAATACATCCTCGTCGGTCGACGGCTTTCCGGTGGCGGTTTTCTTCAACGCCGGAAGCTTCATCTTGTCGAACAGAATCGCGCCCAGCTGCGTGGGCGAACCGAGATTGAATGGCTGACCGGCTTCCCGGTAAGCCTGCTCCTCGAGAATCATCATCCGCTCGCCGAGCGTCCGGCTCTGTGCCGAGAGCACCGATGCATCGATCAGCACACCCTCACGCTCCATGCGAAAAAGCACTTCGCGTGTGGGAATTTCGATCGTTGAGTAAATGAAATCGAGCTGCGGATTCTGTTTGACCTTCGGGTAAAGAGCGCCATGCAGCTGGAGCGTGATATCGACGTCTTCTCCCGAATACTCGGTCGCCTTGTCGATCGAGACCTGGTCGAACCCGATGTGCCCCGCGCCCTTGCCCGCGACGTCTGCATAGCTAATCGTCTTCATGCCGAGATGGCGAAAGGCGAGGCTGTCCATGTCGTGCGCCCGCTGCGATTCGAGCACGTACGATTGCAGCAATGTGTCGTGGGCAACGCCGGCAAGCGCGATGCCGTAATTGGCAAGCACATGCTGATCGTACTTCACGTTCTGGCCGATTTTTTTCCTGGTCGGATCCTCGAACCAGGGTTTCAGCCGGCGCAACACGTCGTCGATAGGGAGCTGCGTCGGCACTCCCGCATACCGGTGGGTGAGCGGAATATACGAGGCGCGCCCGGGCTCGACCGCGAACGAAAGCCCGACAATCCGAGCTTCCATTGGGTCGAGCCCCGTGGTTTCGGTGTCGAAGGACACAAGCTCGGCGCGCTGGATTGCATCGAGCATCCGTTCGAACGTCGCGTCGTCGAGCACAGTTTCGTATTCGCGCGCCATCGGCTGGCGCACAACTTCCGGCTCGACGTCTTTTTCCTGCACGACCGCGGCCGGCGGCACTTCTGCGTTGTTTTGGGCGACGTCTTTCAGCCAGCTCCTGAATTCGAAACGCTCATAGAGCTCGCGAAGCTTCTCCGCATCGTGAGGCTGGATCACCAGCTCGCGCGGCGCGAACGGCAGCGCGCAATCGGTCTTCACGGTCAGGAGCCGCTTGCCTTGCGGCAGCCACGACAGCGCCCCACGCAGGTTCTCGCCCACCGCGCCGCCGATCGATCCCGCATTCGCGATGACCTTGTCGAGCGTGCCATGTTCGGCGAGCCACTTGGCCGCGGTTTTCGGCCCGACCTTGGGGACGCCCGGAATATTGTCGACGGAATCTCCGATAAGCGCGAGATAGTCGAGCAGCTGATCGGCGCGCACGTCGAATTTATCGACGACGGTCGTCATGTCGAGCAGCTCGTTGCTCATGGTGTTGACCAGCGTCACGCGCGGCGTGATCAGTTGCGCGAGATCCTTGTCGCCGGTGGAAATCAGCGTATCGATGCCCAGCTGCTCGGCTTGTCTGGCCAGTGTTCCAATCACGTCGTCGGCCTCGACACCTTCGATCATCAGTATCGGCCAGCCGTGAACGCGGATCAGCTCATGCAACGGGGCGATCTGGGCCACGAGCGCGTCCGGCATCGGTGATCGATTGGCTTTGTATTGCGGATACCAGTCGTCGCGAAATGTCTTGCCGGGAGCATCGAACACGACCGCGAAGTAGTCGGGCTTGCCGTCCTCGATCAATCGGCGCAACATGGAAATGACACCACGAATGGCACCGGTCGGCTCGCCGCGCGACGTCCGCAAATCGGGCAGCGCATGAAACGCCCGATAGAGGTACGACGAGCCGTCAACCAAAACGAGCTTAGGCATGATTCAGACGAGCAAGATTCCGGAGATTATCGACCCGCAGTCGATGTACTCGACGAACGGCCAAGAGGCGTGGCGGGTGCTCGGCATTATGGCAGAATTCGCCGTCGCGACCGAACGTCTGCGCGGCATACGGCCAGCAGTAAGCATGTTCGGAAGCGCTCGCATCAAGGCCGGCCATCCGTATTACAGAAAAGCAGAATGTATCGCGAGGCTCCTTTCCGACGCAGGCTTTTCGGTCATTTCGGGTGGCGGCCCCGGTCTGATGGAAGCAACCAATCGCGGCGCACACGCTGGCCGGTCGCCGGCGGTCGGTCTGAACATTCTTCTTCCTCACGAGCAGGCCGGCAACGGCTTCCAGGACGTCGGAATCAACTTTCGCTATTTCTTCGCGCGCAAGATGATGTTCGTGCGCTTCGCGTCGGCGTACGTCGTGCTGCCAGGAGGCTTCGGCACGATAGATGAGCTGACCGAATGCCTGACACTGGTCCAGACGGGCAAGAGCCGCAAGATACCGATCATTCTGGTGGGCGGCGAATTCTGGGAGGGACTGGTTGCCTGGATGCAGGACAAGCTGGTCGGTGAAGGCATGATTTCCGCGAACGACCTCGACTTGTTGCGGATTATCGAAGAGCCTGAGGCAATCGTCGAAGCAATATTCGACTATTATGAAAGCCGGGGGTTTCAGCCGACGCGGGCCGAGCGCGACAAGATGCTGAACCTGTGAGGTCACCAGGATTCCGGCGTCGCAAGAGCCATTCCTGCTAGAATAAATGCGTCTACTCGTACGACAAGCAACATGCGCCTTCGCATCACCGCCCTCTTGTCAGCGATAGCCTTCGCAGCCGCGCTGACCGCGACTGCGCAAAAGGCGCCTCCGGCGAAGCTCGAGCCCTTGCCCGAACCTCCGCCGATACCGCCTGAGATTGCCAACGATCCCGACCTCGAGCCACAGATTACGATTACTCGCCGCGCGACGGAGACGATCGAGGAATACCGTGTCGGCGGGCGTTTGACGATGATCAAGGTCACACCGAAAACGGGCCGGCCGTATTATCTTGTCGCCGACGGTACCGACGGAACGTGGGTTCGCCGCGAAAGTCTGGATACCGGCCTCAAAGTCCCGATGTGGCTGCTGTTTTCCTTCTGATCGCATTCCCTCATAACCTCTTGCGTTGAGCTCAAGCGGCTTTGCCGCCGGCTCGTCGTGTCCGTCGATGGCTGTCTACACCACCGTCTCCGCCGATGATCTCGCCGCGTGGCTCACTCGTTACGCGCTCGGCGCCGTTCACGAATTCGAGCCGATCGTTGCCGGCATCGAGAACACGAACTATTTCCTTACCGCCGACAACGGACGTTTCGTGTTGACCCTCTATGAGCGAACACCGGCGGAAGAGCTGCCTTTCTATCTCAACTTGATGGCGCACCTCGCGCACGCGGGCGTTCAGGCGCCCGCCCCCGAGGCTGACCGCAGCGGCGCGTTGTGGAGTTTTCTCAACGGCAAGCCTGCGGGGCTCGTCGCGCGACTTGACGGCGCGCCCGTCGAACACCCGCAAATCACGCACTGCGCCGCCGCCGGTGACGCGTTGGCGCGGATGCATATTGCCCTCGGCAATTATCGGGGGCGCTTGTCCAACCGTCGTGGACCGGCATGGTGGCGCCAGGCGGCGCGTGCCGTCCGGCCATTTTTGTCGGTCGAGCAGAATGACCTGCTCGCTTCTGAAATCAAGTTCCAGGCCGGGCTTGCCAAGACCAGGCTGCCGCGTGGCGCAATTCACGGCGACCTGTTCTGCGACAACGTCCTGTTCGACCGCGATCGCGTGTCGGGAATCATCGATTTCGGATTCGCGGCTACGGACGCGCTCGCCTACGACCTCGCGATCGCCGTCAACGATTGGTGCAGTGTCTCCGAGGGCGCAAGCGCCGGCGCATTGGACCCGCTGCTCGGCGTCGCCATGGTCGCGGCATACGAAGCGGTGCGGCCGCTCTCAGCCGAGGAGCGAGCGCAGTGGCCGGTGTTGCTGCGCGCCGCGGCATTGCGGTTTTGGCTGTCGCGCCTCTATGATCTTTATCTGCCACGCTTGGGGGAGCTGACGCACGCTCACGATCCCGCCCCATTCGAGCGGATACTTCGCCATCGCGTTGCAGGCCGATGAGATGTCGATGAGGCTGCCATGAGTTCCGCAACGAGCCCAGTTTCGATTCCGTACGCGCGCCGCGACGCGCGAAACGGCATCGTCTGGATCAAGCGCGCCTACGCCATGTTTCGCGCCGCTCCGTTGCGTTGGCTGTTGCTGCTGTTCACGTATTACTTGCTGATCGCGCTGATGGAATTCGGGCCGGTGCAAGTGGTGGGACAGTTCATCGCACCGCTTCTGAAGCCGGTGTTCGCGGTCGGCTTCCTCGCCGCCGCCTGGTCCCAGGAACGAGGAATCGCGCCCCGTCTCGGGCACCTGTTTCGCGGCTTTCGCAGCAATCTTCTCGCGCTTCTTCCGCTCGGAGCGGTATTTCTCGCCGGCATAACGCTTGCCGTCATGGCGACAACGCTAGTCGATGACGGCAGGCTGATCGCGCTGATGTCGGGCGCTGAGAAACCTACCGAAGAAGCACTTGCAAGCAGCCGGGTACAGCTCGCGATGCTGTTCGGGATAGCGTGCGCGATACCTTCGCTGCTGGCGTTGTGGTTCGCGCCGGCACTCGTTGTTTTCAACGATGCCGGGGCCGCGAGAGCCATGGGCGTCAGCCTTCGCGCCGCGATCGCCAACTGGCGCCCGATAGCGGTTTACTGTCTGGCTGTCTTCGTACTTGGCGGGGTGCTGCCGGTGTTCGCGCTGTCGATCGCGCACCTGCTCGGCGATGCGGTGGCAGGCATGGTAGCGCTGTTCGTCGTGGTCCCGTACCTGTTTGCGTTTGTCGCGACGCTGCATATTTCCGATTACGTCAGTTATCGGGACCTGTTTCACGGCGACGAGCCGCCCCAGGAGACATCGCCGGACTCGCGCGATTGACGTACGGTCTCGTTCACGATGGGTCAAGCAGGCTGCAGCCTGGCATATTCCAGCGCCAGCCACTTGACTCCCCCGTCGCGAAAATTCACCTGAACGCGGGCGTCGGTGCCGCGCCCCTCCGCATCGATGATGATGCCTAGACCGAAGCGTGAGTGCTTCACACTCTGCCCGATGCGCCATCCGGCTCCATCGCGCACGCGCTCCGCAGCATTACGTCCCGCGAGTGCTTCAGGCTCGGCGGCAAAGTCGCCGCGTTTCGGGGACAGCCATTGCACCATCCCCGCCGGGACCTCGTCGAGAAAGCGCGACGCGACGTTGTACCGGAGTTGACCGTGAAGCATGCGACTTTGCGCATGCGTCAGGTACAGTCTCCGCCGCGCACGGGTGATCGCCACATAGGCCAGGCGGCGCTCCTCTTCGATGCCGTCGTATTCGCTGAGGCTGTTCTCGTGCGGGAACAGCCCCTCCTCGAGTCCGGTAACGAACACCGTGTGGAATTCGAGGCCTTTCGCCGAGTGCACAGTCATGAGCTGCAACGCGGGCCGGCCTTCCGCAGCCTGAGTTTCACCGGCTTCCAGCGCGGCGTGAGACAAAAACGAGGTCAGAGGGTCGTCGATATTTTCGCCTACCTCGCGCTCGACCTCGCGCATGAAGCTTTGCGCCGCGTTGATCAACTCCTGCAGATTGTCGATGCGATCCTGGCCGTCTTTTTCCGCCTGATAGTGGCGAAGGAGGCCGCTCGCGTGCACCACGTGCTCGACCTTCTCCGCCAATCCCAGGTCTCGCGTTGCCGTCCTCATCGCATCGACGAGCGTGAGAAATGCCGCGAGGCTGGTACCCGCCTTGCCCGCGACCGGAGCGGCGCGCGCCACCTGCCACAGGCTCGCGCCTTGCGCCTGCGCACGCTCCTGCAGCGTTTCCAGCGATCGCGCGCCGATGCCGCGCGGCGGAAAGTTCACCACGCGCAGGAACGCGCCGTCGTCGTCCGGCGCGGCGATGAGCCTCAGATAGGCGAGCGCGTGCTTGACCTCCGCCCGCTCGAAAAAGCGCATGCCGCCATACACGCGATAGGGCATGGCGGCGTTGAATAGCGCGTGCTCGACGACGCGTGACTGCGCATTGGACCGATACAGCACCGCGATCTCCGCAGGCGACACGTTGTCCTCGACCAGCCCTTTGACCACGTCGACGATGAACGCGGCCTCGTCCAGGTCGGAAGGCGCGGCGTACGCCCGCACCGGTTCGCCGTGCGCGTCGGACGTCCAGAGGTTCTTGCCCAGACGCCCCTGGTTGTGCTTGATAAGCGCATTCGCGGCATCGAGAATGTGTCCGTGAGAGCGGTAATTCTGTTCGAGCTTGATAAGCTTGACCGGAACGTCCGCAGTGCTGAAATCGCGCTCGAAATGCTGCATGTTGGCGACGTTCGCGCCACGGAAGGCGTAGATCGACTGGTCGTCGTCGCCGACCGCGAAAATCGCGGCATGCGTGCCCGCGAGCAGCTTCAACCACTTGTACTGCAGCGCATTGGTGTCCTGGAATTCGTCGATCAGGATGTGCGAGAAGCGGCGCCGATAGTGCTCGCGCAGTGAATCGTCGCGCGACAGGAGCTCGTAGGTTCGCAGCAGAAGCTCGGGGAAATCGACTACGCCTTCGCGCTGGCACGCCTGCTCGTACAAAGCGTAATGCTCGACCTGCCGGCGGCTGAATTCGTCGAACGCCTCGACCTGGTTCGGTCGCAACCCCTCCTCCTTGGAGCCATTGATCAGCGCCTGGAGCTGCCGCGAGGGAAAGCGTTCGTCGTCGATGTTGTGCGCCTTGTACACCCGCTTGATCAGCGCCAGCTGGTCCTGCATATCCATGATCTGAAACAGCTTCGGTAGGCCTGCTTCGCGGTAATGCGCGCGAAGCATCCGGTTGCACAATCCGTGAAAGGTGCCGATCCACATGCCGCGTATGTTCACCGGTGTCAGGATCGAGAGCCGCGTGCTCATCTCCCTCGCGGCCTTGTTGGTGAATGTCACCGCCAGCACCGACAGCGGGCTTGCCTGCCCGGTCGCGAGCAGCCATGCGATCCGCGTCGTCAGGACCCGCGTTTTGCCGCTGCCGGCGCCGGCGAGAATGAGCGCCGACGCGTGCGGCAAGGTCACCGCGGCAAGCTGCTCCGGATTGAGGTTCTCGAGAAGAGGTGACGCCATGGAAAAACGAGCGAGGGCGAACGAATCGCCGTCGGAATGCAATGAGCAGGCAATGAACGTGTAATTATAGGCGATTACGCGCCGTGAACGGACACGAGTGGCCGCTTGCGCGCCCAAGCCGAGACGGACGTTATAATCGCTCCCGCCTTCCGGCCGACCACTTTTCCGATGCCCCGAATCCCGCGCGTCAATCCCCCCGCCCATTCCGCCACCGCGCGGG
>JALZAO010000369.1 GCA_030948305.1 Pseudomonadota bacterium | reverse complement strand
CCGTGCTCACCCGAGTAGGCGCCCTTGTATTGGCGCACCATTACGGCGGCCTCCTCGGCAATCGAGCGCATCTTCGCCGCGCCGCCACGACGCATGTCCAGAATCGGACGCACATGCAAGGTACCGACACTGGCGTGCGCGTACCAGGTACCGTCCGTTCCGTGCTTTCGAAAAACCTCCGTCAGGCGCCCGGTGTACTCCTCGAGGTGCTCGAGCGGCACCGCGCAGTCCTCGATGAACGACACCGGCTTGCCGTCGCCTTTCATCGACATCATGATGTTCAGTCCGGCCTTGCGCACCTCCCACAACGCTTTCTGGGCCTCGGGCGCGGTGATGCGCACCACAGAGCCTGGAAGCGCGAGATCGCCCATGAGCTCCGAGAGTCGGTCCAGACGCCCGCTTTGCGCGCCGCTCTCTTCACCGGAAAATTCGACCAGGAAAATCGCTTCCGGCTCGCCGATCAATGCGCTTTCGATGATGGGGCGAAACGCCGGATTCGCGCGAGACAGCTCGATCATGGTGCGATCGACGAGCTCGACCGCGGTCGGCTTCAAGGTCACGATGTGCTGCGCCGATGCCATCGCCGCGCGAAACGACGGGAAATTGACCACGCCCAGAGCCTTGTTGGCCGGCAGCCGTGCGAGCTGCAAGGTCAGGCGCGAAAAATAGGCGAGTGTCCCTTCGGAGCCGACGAGGAGATGGGCGAAGTTGACCGAGCCGTCGGGCGTATAGGGGCGTACGCTCTGCGGATGGAACACGTCGATGTTGTATCCTCCGACGCGCCGCAGCATGTGAGGCACCATGCGAGCGATCTCGTCGTGCTCGCGCGCGCCGATAGCTGACAGCGCTCCGGTCAATGCGCTCGAAACGGCGCCATGCATTACTTTCGCCGGACCAAACGCTATCTCCCTGCCGTCGGCCAGGATCGCATCGATCCCGATGACGTTATGCACCATGTTGCCGTACTCGATCGAGCGCGAGCCGCAGGAATTGTTGCCCGCCATGCCGCCGATCGTCGCCTGGGCCGACGTGCTCACGTCGACGGGAAACCAAAGCCCGTGCGGACGGAGGAAGGCGTTGAGCTGATCGAGCACCACGCCCGGCTGAACGGTGACCGTCATGGCGATTGCGTCGAAGTCGACAATCTCGCGCAAAGATTTGCTGTGATCGATCACCAGGGCGTCGCCGACGGTCTGTCCGCATTGCGACGACCCGGCGCCGCGCGGCAGGACCGGCACGCCCAGCTCGCGGGCGATCGATAGCGCGGTGCGCGCGTCGGCCTCGTCACACGGCACGACTACCCCGATGGGAAGTATCTGGTAGATGGAAGCGTCGGTCGAGTACCGCCCGCGCGATCCGATGTCGAAGAGAACGTCACCGCGGCATTCGGCGGAGAGCCGTCGCACGAGCGGCGCGCTGGCCGCAACACGCGCCGCGGCACGCGCGAGCCGCGAGTCGATCGTGACGGGGTGCTCGACCGGTGCGTTCATGGACAGGTGCGGAAAAGGCTCGCCGGCCGGCGGGAAGAACTCTCTTGTACAATAGAACGAGCTGCCACCGCAAGGGAGCCCGATGTTGCGACTTAACGATCATCCGAGCGGACGTCATTTCCTGCAGATACCCGGTCCGACGAATGTTCCGGACCGGATCCTGCGCGCGCTCGACCACCCCACGATCGATCATCGCGGGCCGGAATTCGCGCGAATGACGCTGGCGATCCTCGCCGGTTTGAACAAGGTGTTTGCCTGCGACGGGCCGGTGGTGATCTACCCCGCTTCGGGGACCGGCGCATGGGAGGCGGCGCTGGTGAACACGCTTTCTCCCGGTGACAAGGTGCTCATGTTCGAGACCGGTCACTTCGCGAGCTTGTGGCGCAAGATGGCCGACAAGCTCGGGCTGGCGGTCGACTTCGTGCCCGGCGACTGGCGAAGCGGCGTCGACGCGGCGGAGGTCGAGTCGCGGCTCATTCAGGACCGCGACCACGCGATCAAAGCCGTGCTCGTCGTTCACAACGAAACGTCGACGGGTGTCACCAGCCGGATTCCGCCCATCCGCCAGGCGATCGACCGCGCCTCGCATCCGGCGTTGCTGATGGTCGATACGATCTCGTCGCTGGCCTCTATCGACTACCGCCACAC
>JALZAO010000053.1 GCA_030948305.1 Pseudomonadota bacterium | reverse complement strand
CGTGCACGCAACGATCGTTCGTCGCGGATGCTCGCCTTCAGAAAGCCCTGAACGTCGACGACCAGGCTTTGATCGAGAGGATGCAGGCCGAACACATGAAAGCGTACTTGACTGTGCGCCTGATGGCATCGACTTTGTCTTGCCTCACGCCTGAGCTGGAACGAGCATTGGCGGCGACGTCGCCCGCGAAATGATGCCCTGACCTCTCATCTTGAATCTCGTAGCGAATCGTTTTCCACACGGCCACTGAGAATAAGCCCCCTCAATCCACCTTGATGCCGGCTTCCTTGATGAACGCACCATAGCGTGCGCGATCGGCCGCCTGCCGGCTCACGAATTCCTGGATCGTCATCGGCGCAACTTCGCCACCGAGCCGGGCCATGTTGTCCACCAGCACCGGTGAATTCAACGTCCGGGTGATCTCCCTGTTCATCCGCTCGATGATCGCGGAGCTTACGCCGGCCGGTGCGTAGACACCGAAGGTCGTGTCCGCGTCGACGCGCATGCCCAGCTCCGCAAGCGTGGGGACATCGGGATATCGTGAAGCGCGCTTGGCGCTCGCGACGGCGAGCACCGTTAGCTTGCCGGTGGCCGCATGCTGCAGGCCCGGACCGGGATCGAACATGAACTGGATCTGCCCGCCCAGCAGGTCGTTGAGCGCCGGCGCCGCGCCCTTGTACGGCACGTGCGTAGCGTCGATCATGGCCGCGCGCTTGAACATCTCCGCCGCAATGTGCGGGGAGCTGCCGCTGCCCGCCGAGCCATAGGAAAGCTTGCCGGGATTGGCGCGCGCGTAGGCGACGAACTCGCTAAGATTTTTCGCGGGCACCGAGGGATGCACCATCAGAAAGACGCGCACGATCGCCAGCGACGCCACGGCCGTCAGGTCCTTCTGCGTGTCGTAAGGAAGACTCGCGTAGATGAACGGATCGACGGTCATCGCACCTCCCGACGTGACGAGGAAGGTGTAGCCGTCGGCCGGCGACTTGGCGACCGCATCGGCGCCGATGGCACCGTTGGCCCCAGGACGATTCTCGACCACGACCGGCTGCTTGATCGCCTCGGAGACGCCGGGCGCGATGGCGCGGGCGAGCGTGTCCGCGACGCCGCCCGGCGGGAAGTTGACGATCAGCTTGACCGGCTTGTCCGGCCAGCTCTGCGCAGCCGCGTTGGCGCACAGCGTACATGCGGCGATCAAGGCGACGATGGTGCGCACTATTGCTGAAGTAATCGACATGGTGCCTCCGCTTGTTGTGTCCTGGAACAGTTGTTGTCGGCGCGCGGCGACGAATCGGCTCAGGCGACGTCCACTTCAACGAGCGTCGGAACGGATGCCTGCATCCCGTCGATCAGTGCGTCGCGTAAATCCTGCGCGCGGTTCACGTTCACGCCGCGGCATCCCTGGCCACGCGCCAGCGCCACGAAATCGATGTGTGGCAGCTCGGTTCCGGGCAGCGGCCCGTCCGGCCCGAAGCCGAACGTCGGCGCGAACTCCTGCAGCACAGCATAGCGCCGATTCTTGAGGACGATGAAGGTGATCGGCAGCGCGAGCTGCGCGGCGCTCCACAAGGCCTGTATCGAGTACATGCTCGATCCGTCGCCGATCAGGCCGATGACTTTCGCGCCCGGCTTGCCCAGTGCAACCCCGACGGCCGCCGGCATGGCGTACCCGAGCCCGCCGCTGCACATGGTGTAGAACGTCTCGCTGCGCAGGATCGGCAGATAGCTCTGCATCGCTCGCCGCGAGCTCGGCGCTTCCTCAACGACAATCGACCCAGGATCGCGGATCTCCGCCAGCGTTTGCATGACGAAGCCGACGGACATCGGTGTCGAAGGCTCGACGCGCGGCAACTGGCTGCGCAACGCGGGACGCTCGCGCGAACGCGGTGGCTCGCGCGCGAGCAGATCCAGCACGCCGAGGCGAATGCTTCCTACCGCGGAGGTGCCCTGCGGCGCCCAGGCAGCGATGTTCGGATCGTCGATCAGTTGCACCAGTCGCGCACCCGCGGGAAGATGCGGCCCGACGCCTTCGACGTGGTAGGTGAATGCGGCAGCGCCGAGCGCGAAAATGACGTCATGTCCCGCGAGAAGATTCACGATCTTCTCGCGCATCGGGGGCAGGAACCCGGCGAAAAGCGCGTGATCCTCGGGGAAGCTGCAGCGACCCGACATCGGCGCTGCCCACACCGCCGCGTTGTGCCGTTCGGCGAGCCGCACCACGTCGCTCCAGGCGCCGTCGCGATCGACCGCCGCGCCGACCACAAAGGCCGGACGCAGCGACCTGTCGAGCGCCTCGCCGATCGCCTCCAGCACCCGCGGCTCGGGTCGGATCTCGGTGCTCACGACACGCGAGGGGACGGGCTCGCAGGGCTTCGCCCAGTCATCGGCCGGAACGGAAACCAGCACTGGCCCACGCGGTGGCTGCATCGCGGTGTAGTAGGCGCGCGCGATGGCGAGTGGAACATCCTCGGCGCGCGCCGGCTCGCAGCTCCATTTAACGTACGGCTTTGGAAGCTCCGTGGCCTGGGCTGAAAACAGGAACGGGTCATAGGGGAGGATCGAGCGTGCCTGCTGACCCGCGGTAATGACGAGCGGCGTGCGATTTCTGTACGCGGTAAAGATGTTGCCCATCGCGTGACCCACGCCCGCCGCGGAATGAAGATTGACGAAGGCGGCGTTGTGCGTCGCCTGCGCATAGCCGTCCGCCATGCCCACGACGACCGCTTCCTGCAGGCCGAGCACGTAGCGGAAGTCCTTGGGGAAACCTTGAAACAGCGGCAACTCCGTGGAGCCGGGATTGCCGAAGATCGAGGTCATCCCGAACGCGCGCAACAGGTCCAGGACGGCGGCGCGGACGGTCATCGTGCGATCCGTGTCTTGCACGAGGCTTGGCGTGGGCATTGCGTTTCGAGAGACAATCATCAACTTGGCGTGGGCATTGCGTTTCGGGAGACAATTATCAACCCGGCACGAGCTTTCGGGGGAACTGCCGGTTAACGGGTCTTGTCGGATGCCAAGTTTGAAGCTCATTGCAATGGTATCCGCCGCTGCCATGAGTCTTGGATCCTTTGCCTATGCAGCTCCCGATGAGCAAAAACTCGGAAAGGCTCAGCGCTATCCTGTCGGACAGGCCGGAAGGGAAATTGGATCTATGACGAATCGGTGAGAGTCGAATCATTCACGCACCAGGGAGACATACGCGGCCTTTTCAATGGCAAGTCAAACGCGGCTGGGTACTGAACCACGGCGGGTCTCAACGCACAAGGAGCGAGCACATGGTCTATCAAGGTAGCTGTCACTGCGGCAAGATCGCATTCGAGGTTGAAGGTGAAATTACCGCGGCGATGTCGTGCAACTGCTCTATCTGCTCTCGCAAAGGCTCGCTCTTGTGGTTCGTGCCTCGCGAAAAGCTGCGCTTACTCACCTCGGAGGAAGATGTTGGTACGTACACGTTCAACAAGCATTTCATCCAGCACCACTTCTGCGAGACATGCGGCATTCATCCCTATGCCGAGGCCGTCGACAAGGGCAAGCCCATGGCAGCAGTCAATATTCGCTGCCTCGAAGGCGTTGACCTCGCATCCATTCCAGTAACGAACTTCGACGGTCGGTCGTTGTGAATGCGGTGATGGAAGGAAGGTGCGATCGTGAACGTGGTGAGAGCGATAATGCTTGCACTGGCGCTCCCTGGTCGAAGGTGCGATGGTGTCTGCGACGGCGGACGCCGTCCGCGTAGTGATCAGGCTGTCCGATCCGGCATCGGTGCGTTTGCTATTCGGCGATCGGCCGGCGGCGGCGAAGGTCTTGACGAGGACCCCCGACAGCTCGGCGGAGTCGCATGAAGTCTCGATCGAGTATCGTCAGTAGCGTAACCGAAAATTTGTGAGCTTTAACGTTTTCGGTGTTGCATCAACGCGAAGGGCGGCGGCCTGCCACTCTGTGATGGTGAGTTTCGCTGTGAGGCTCTCTATGCCCGACGCCGAAACCAACCGGTCAACGCCAAACGCTCCCGCTTCGCGGGTAAAACCTCATGCTCGAAACGATCGGACAGAAAGCACACCAGCGTTCCCCCCACCGGCAGCACGTCGCGCACCCGTTCATCGTCGTACAGGCGCAAAGCGCCGCCGTCGGCCGAGGTCCAGTCTTCGTTGAGGTACATCGCGCAGGAAATAACGCGCACGTCGGATGAAGATGCGCGGCCGCGAAACTGGTCCCGGTGGCGGCGATAAAAGGCGCCAGGCGGGTACAGGGCGTAGTGTGCTTCGATGGAGAAGAGGCCAAGTTGAAGCGTCTCGTTGAGCGCGCGGCGCAGCGCGTCCAGCGCCTGCCACAATGGTTGCTGGACCAGGTCTGCCGAGCTTTGATCGAGCCACAGGATGCGATCGCCGCGTACGTCGCTTCGCTGCGTGCGCGCGCTGCCGCGACCGACGCCGGCTGCGTGAAATTCCCCTGCCGCATCGCGCGCCCGCGCCTCGTCGGCCAGCGCGACAATCGTCGCTTGCCGCAGAAAACAGGCTTCGACCGCACAGCCATCATCGGCGATTGCCGCGCAAATCCGATCGGTCGCGGCGGTCACGATAGCTGGCCCCGCTTATCTGGCCCAGTGCCTGCGGGCCGCACTCACTTCGCTGCCGAGTCCGATTGCATCATGCCAAAAATGTTGCCTTCGGTGTCGTTCGCGTAAGCGAGCCAGCCGACGGATGGTATGGCGATTTTCGGAACGACGACCATGGTGCCCAGCTCGCCCACCTTTTTCAAAATGGCGTCCAGATTGTCGACGCCGATCGTGCAGACATAGGCATTGACCGCCTGCATCGGCACCGGCGGCGGTCCCCGGCGCGGGAGCAAGCCGCCGTCGATGCCCATCGTGTCTTTCTCGCCCGTCTTGATCAGCCAGTAGTCCTGTGGACCTTCCCATTTGTTGAACGACCAGCCAAACAATGCGGAGTAGAAGGCGATCGCGCGCTTGGGATCGGCGGCTTGAATCTCGAAATGGATGGGACGCGGCATGATCGGACCTCCGGTATGTAGGATCCTCTATCTTATAATGCTGGACACAGCGATGCGAAGCCGCGCTCCATCGGCGGGAACAATGTAACAACAGGAGGCTCTGGATGCGCGTAGTCATCACCGGCGGTGCGGGATTTCTCGGCAGCCGCCTTGCCCGCAGCATTCTCGAGCGCGGCCAGCTCACCGATGCCAGCGGCGCGCGGCGCGAAGTAAAAAAACTGATCTTAATCGATGTCGCGCCGGCGTCGTTGACCGATCCACGCGTTGAAATCGTCACCGGCGACCTCGCCGATCCCGCGCTCATCGAACGCGCGCTCACGCCGGAAACAGACTCGGTGTTTCACCTCGCTGCGGTAGTAAGCGGCCAGGCGGAAGCGGAGTTCGACACGGGCATGCAAGTCAACCTCGACGCGACCCGCGCCCTTCTCGAGCGGTGCAGGAAACTCGCGCGGCCGCCGAAATTCGTGTTTACCAGCTCGCTCGCGGTGTTCGGCGGAGCGCTGCCCGATCCCGTCCGCGATGACTCGCCCATTACGCCGCAGACATCCTATGGCGCGCAAAAAGCGATGGGCGAGTTGATGGTCTACGACATGACGCGCAAGGGCTTCATCGACGGCCGCTCGCTGCGCCTGCCCACGGTCACCGTGCGGCCGGGCAAGCCGAATCGCGCCGCATCTTCGTTCGCGAGCGGGATCATTCGCGAGCCGCTGTCCGGCGTCGACGCGGTGTGTCCGGTCGCGCCAACTACGGCGACTTGGATCACGTCGCCGCGATCCGTGATCGCCAACCTGATCATCGGTCACGAGGTGGCGGCGGCCGAATTCGCCAAGGCCGGCTTCGCGCACACCCGCTCGGTCAACGTGCCGGGCCTGCGCGTCGGCGTCGGGCAAATGATCGAAGCATTGAAAAGCGTCGCAGGGGAGGCTGTCGCGGCGCGGGTGAAATGGCAAATAGATCCGGCGATCGACCGCATCGTCGCGACGTGGCCCGCGAACTTCGCGCCGGTTCTGGGCCCTGCGCTTGGCATGCGGGCAGATCAGGATTTCCACTCGGTCATTCGGCAATACATCGAGGACGAGCGTCCGGCAGCAGCGGCTCACTGAGCGTGATCGATGGACGGCGCCTTCGCTCCAATTGCCATCGCGCAGGCGGTCGCACGCAACCTCGACATTCTTCCGCCGAGCGAACCGGTGCTATTGCTGCTCGTCGTCGCGTACATGACCGTTTCGATCTTCGCCGAAATCGCTCCGGACAGGTTCTTGCGCGCGATGCCGGGAGGCGCGGACAATCCGGAACCCGACGCGTCCTCTATTGCGGGGCCGGAGATCGTCGAGGGTCTCGCGACAGGGACAGGCGCGACAAGCGTTAAGCGATGCCGATCGGCTGGCCGTGTGCGGGCAAGCGTCACTGGAAGTACGTCAATCGACCTTGATATTGGCGTCCTTGATCGTCTTAGCCCACTTGACGAGCTCGGCCCTCTGAAAATTCGCGAACTGCTCGGGACTCATCGGAACGAACTTGGCGCCCTCGGTCTCAAGGCGCTTCTGGATTTCCGGCGATCGCATGATTTTCTGCACCTCGGCGTTAAGACGCGAGACGATCACCAGCGGCATGCCGGCCGGTCCGAAAAACCCGATCCAGTTGCTTACTTCGAACCCCGTCAGCGATTCCGCCACTGTGGGCAAGTCAGGCACTACGGGTGAGCGCGTGGTGCCGAGCACGGCAAGCGGGCGCAGCTTTCCGGCGCGCACGTGCGGCAGCACCGTCGGCATGGTCGCAAAAGCCATCGACGTCTGTCCGCCAAGCAAATCGGTGATCGCTGGCACGTTGCCCTTGTATGGCACATGGACGATGTCGACCTTGGTCATCGACTTGAAAAGTTCGCCGGCAAGGTGGCTCGTCGTGCCGATGCCGCCCGAACCGTAGCTCAGCTTGCCCGGCTGCGAGCGCGCAAGCGCGATGAGCTCGGGGACCGTCGTCGGCGTGAGCGACGGATTGACGACCAACAGCCCCTCCGCATCGAGGAGGTGGACGATCGGCGTGAAATCCTTTATCGGGTCGAACGGCATGGTGGGCAACAGACTGGCGTTGACGGCATGCGTACCGATACTGCCGATCACCAGTGTGTAGCCATCCGGCGGCGACTTGGCGACGATATCCGCGCCGATGTTTCCGCCGGCTCCGGTCCGGTTGTCGATCACGACCGGCTGGCCCCACGTCTCGGTGAGCCTTCTGCCGATCTCGCGCCCGAAGATGTCGGCGATTCCGCCGACCGGGAAGGGCACCACGATGCGGATCGGCTTGTCGGGATAGGTTGGTGCCTGCGCTGATGCCAGCGTGGCCATCGGCAACATCGCCGCACCGATCAGCATTGCGATCGTTTTGCGCATCGAAGGGTTTCTCTCCGTCACCCGATTTTCCGCTGCCACGAGCTTACACCTCGGCAAGCGCAACCGGCTCGACCTCGCGCAACGCGGTGAGCAGCAACTCCGGGCCCGCGTTTTTCAAAAGCACCGAGTCCGAGAGCACGCGCCGCCACGCGCGTGCCCCGGGCGCGCCGTGATACAAACCCAGAACATGACGGGTGATCGCCCGCAAGCCCACGCCGCGCGCGAGCTGCGCCTCCGCGTATGGCAACAGCGCCTCCACGACCTCCTCGCGCGAGCGCTGCGGCGCGCCGGCCCCGAAACAATACGCATCCGCTTCGGCAAGAAGATAGGGATGGTGGTATGCCACCCTTCCCAGCATCACGCCATCGACTTCGGCGAGCTCGCGCGCGATGGCATCGTGCGTGGCGATGCCGCCGTTGATCACGATGGTGAGCGCCGCAAAGTCCTGCTTGAGCTGGTGCACGAACGAATACTTGAGCGGTGGAATTTCGCGATTCTCTTTCGGAGACAAACCTTTCAGAACGGCATTTCGCGCATGCACGATAAACGCCGTCGCGCCGGCATCGGCGACGGTGCCGACGAAGTCGCGAACAAAAGCGTATTCGTCGACGTCATCGATGCCGGTGCGATGCTTGACCGTGACCGGCACCGACACCGCGTCGCGCATCGCCTTGACGCAATCCGCGACCAACGAAGGATCGGCCATCAGGCACGCACCGAAGCTGCCCGTCTGCACCCGCTCGCTGGGTCAGCCGACATTGAGAT
>JALZAO010000368.1 GCA_030948305.1 Pseudomonadota bacterium | reverse complement strand
GAGCAGCGCTCAATGACCACTCAGGGCGATCAAGAGCCTTTTGAGAGCTAGCGGGCCGCAGACGAACCAGTGCCCGGATTTGTCCTTGGCCCACGCTTGTCCGCTCGCGACTGCCGGCGCAGAAAGCTCAGCGCGAGCCGCTCTGCCTTGCGTGGCGCCGCGGTAATATCGTCGCGGATCGCCTTGTGCAAGCTCCCACTGCGCCACGCGACAAACACGACCGGATTGATGTACGACTTGCGGCAGACCGCAGGCGTGTTGCGCAGCTCCGCGGCGACCTTTTTCACCGCTGCGACAATGCACTCGTTCAGCGCTCGCTCGCTCGGAGCCTCCGGCAACGGCGTTGCCGTCATGAGCGCAATGGCGCGCAAGGTGGCGCCCCAGGTGCGAAAATCCTTGGCGGTAAAATCCGCCCCCATGACGTCGCGCAGGTACGCGTTGACCTGATCGGAATCGATCGGATGGTGGCCGCCGTCCTCGTCCACGTACTGAAACAGGTGCTGCCCCGGCAGTTGATGGCAGCGGCGCACCAGCTTGACGAGGCGCTTGTCGTCGACTGCAATCTCATGATCGGCGCCGCCCTTGCCGCGGAACCGGAACAGCAGCCGGCCGTCGCGTATGAACTGCACGTGGCGGTTCTTCAAGGTGGTGAGGCCGTAGCTATTGTTGTCGCGCGCATATTCGGCGTTGCCGATTCGAACCCAGGTCGCGTCGAGCAGGCTGACGATGACGGCGAGCACTTTCTCTCGCGGCAAGCCGGGAAGCGCAAGATCCCGGCGCAGGCGCAGTCTCAAGCGCGGCAGCGCTTCGCCGAATTCGACCATGCGCTCGAACTTCGCGCCGTCGCGCAGCAGCCGCCACTTCGGGTGATAGCGGTATTGCTTGCGCCGGCGGGCGTCGCGTCCGGTGGCCTGAAGATGTCCGCGACGATCGGTGCAGATCCATACGTCATCGTATGCGGGCGGGATCGCAAGGCTGGCGATACGAGCAAGCTCGGCGGGGGCGACCAGCGGCCGATCGTCGGGCCTGACATAGGCAAAGTCGTTGCCCCGCCGCAGCCGGCGGATGCCGGGGTCGGAGTCGGACACGTAGACGAGGCCGGCCGCCGCAGCCATTTCCGCCGCCTCGGCCATCGGCTCCTTGATCGTTATGGGCAAGCGTAACCTCGCGTGTCGCCTGTCAGCGCTGATTCGCGGGCGCTCGCACCCCACTCGCTTCGCGAGCGGGACCTGGCTCGCTGCTCACAGCGCCCTCGCTCACACTCTCCACCTTCGTCGCCCGCGTGTCTTCCATGAGACGCCATACCTTGCCTGAACACGTCGCTTTCAGACCGCGGGCCCGCCGCCTGGGTTCACTCGGGCCTTTTGGTCCGACCTGCACCGCCACTCGTCAATCTTCAAATCCGCAAGTCAAGCGAAGCTCGCGCGTGGTCTCTCCGCTGAGCAGCTTGGCAAAGGTGTGCGCCAGCTCCGGTTGATGCGACTTGAAATAGACGCCGACCGCGTAGGTGGTCGCAAGCTCGAATTCGGCAGGCAGTGGTCCGACCAAAGTCACTCCCGGCGTGTACCTGATCTCGGTTACCTGAGTGCAGCCGATGGTGGGGGACTCCGCGCTCTGCGCGAGCTCGCGCATCGCCATCGCTCCGTTTGGGTAAGAGCGCAACCGTGGCTTGACCGTCTCGTAGATGCCGAGCGCGTGCAGCACTTTCACGAGATGGATTCCGGCCGTCGCCCGCTCGGCGTCCGGAATGTAGATCGCCGCCGAGGCGAGCAACAGCTTGCGCAAAGCCGCGCCGCTGGAAATGTCCGGCAGCGAATCGCCCTCACGAACCGCGATCGCGGTTCGCACGCGTCCGAGCGGCGCGACGGACTCAGTGAGCACTCGCCCAAATCGCGCCAGCTCGTCGATCATGGCCGCAGTGAGGATGATGACGTCGCACGGCTCTCCGGCGAGCGCCTTTTCCTTGATCGCGCCTACCGCTCGAAACGTGCCGTGGATTCCGACACCGGTCTCGGCGGCGAATTTCGCCTGGAGCGCTTCGACCAGGCCCTTCGAAGCTCCTGCGCTGAGAATATTGAGGTCCATGCTGTCGCGTCAGTCTGGTTTCAGTGCCGAATGCATTCGGCAGCCGGTACTTCGCGGATGGATTTATTG
>JALZAO010000367.1 GCA_030948305.1 Pseudomonadota bacterium | reverse complement strand
CCGGATACGCCGCGCAACTCGTGCATGCGCGATCGCACATCGCGGCGGCGCTGCCGCACGTGCTCGAGCTCGCGATTGGCGGCACGGCTGTCGGCACCGGGCTCAATACGCATCCGCAATTCGGCCAGCGCGTCGCCGGGACCATCGCGAGCTACACCGGCCTCGCGTTCGTCACCGCCCCCAATAAGTTCGAAGCGATGGCCGCGGCGGATGCGCTGGTCAATCTGCATGGCGCGCTGAAGGCGCTGGCCGCATCGCTGACCAAGATCGCCAACGATGTGCGCTGGATGGCAAGCGGGCCGCGCTCGGGCCTGGGTGAGATCACGATTCCGGAAAACGAGCCCGGCAGCTCGATCATGCCCGGCAAGGTCAACCCCACGCAATGCGAAGCGATGACCATGCTTTGCGCGCAGGTGATGGGGAACGACACGGCAGTGGCGATCGGCGGCGCATCGGGCAACTTCGAACTCAATGTCTATCGGCCGCTGATCATCCACAACGTGCTGCAGAGCATCCGTTTGCTTGCCGACGGGATCAAGAGCTTCGAAGAGCACTGTGCGCGGGGGATCGAACCGAACCACGCACGCATCGGCGAGCTCCTCGAGCGCTCACTGATGCTGGTGACGGCGTTGAATCCGCATATCGGTTATGACAAGGCAGCCGCGATCGCCAAGCACGCACATCGCGAGGGCATCACGCTCAAGGCCGCCGCGCTGGCACTGGGCCACGTTACCGAGCAGCAGTTCGACGAATGGGTGCGGCCGGAGCGCATGACCGGCCCATCGTAGCGGGAACTAACCGCATCTCGACGATCCGCGGCGGGTGCGGCTGAGGCGCGGATGCCAAAGATGCCCGTGAGGTATATTCGGGCGCATGAAAATCCCGAAGCGGCTGCAGCCGCTCGTCGACGATGGCGTGATCGACTCGGTCGTACGTCAGCTCATGAGCGGCAAGGAAGCGATGGTCTTCGTGGTGCGATGCGGCGCGGAGTCGCGCTGCGCCAAGGTCTACAAGGAAGCCGACAAGCGCAGCTTCCGCCAGGCCGTCGACTACACCGAGAACCGCAAGACCAAGAACAGCCGCCAGGCGCGCGCCATTGCGAAGGGCACGCGCTTCGGGCGCGAGGCGCAGGAGAAGGCGTGGCAAAGCGCGGAAGTGGGCGCGCTCTTTCGTCTTGCGGCGGCCGGCGTGCGCGTGCCCCGGCCCTACAATTTCCACGCCGGGGTGTTGTTAATGGAGCTCGTCACCGACGGCGAAGGCAACGCGGCGCCGCGCCTGAACGACGTGGAGTTGACGCGGGAGATGGCCATCGACCTGCACCGTCGTCTCATCCGCGAAGTCGTTCGCATGCTGAGCGCCGGCGTCATCCATGGCGACTTGAGCGAATTCAACATCCTCCTGGGTGCCGACGGGCCCGTGATCATCGACCTGCCCCAGGCGGTGGACGCTGCCGGCAACAATCACGCGCCGCGGATGCTGCTTCGCGACGTGGACAACCTGCGACGGTTCTTCGGGCGATTCGCGCCTGAGCTGATCGCCACCGCTTACGGCAAGGAGATATGGGCGCTCTACGAGGCGGGCGCGCTGCACCCGGACGTCGAGCTCAGCGGTCGCTTCGAGCACGTCGAAACGAGAGTCGACCTGGACGGCATCATGCGCGAAATCGATTCCGCGCGTCTCGAGGAAGCTGCCCGGCAGCTGCGAATGCAGGAACGCGAGTAGCCGACCCGATCCGGTAACCAGAGGAAGGCGCGGACGGACGTCATCGAATGCTCCTGGCGCTGGAGAGATAGGGCGATCGTGCGGGCAATGCCTCGATCGCCGCGCGATTCGACCACGAAAAGCATTTCGGCGCCGCTTCCTGCCACGGGAGCCAGAGGTGCGACAGATGTTCGCGCGGATTCAAACGAATCGGAATCGATTGAGGGACCTCGAGCTCGAACACATGCTCGGTGTTGTGTGTCGTACCCTCGGGATAGCGATGGCGCCAGCGTGGAAAGATCTCGTAAACATTCGAGAGTTGCCAGTTCACGACGCCGCCATAGTTCGCCGCGTCGATGCCGGTTTCCTCTTTCAGTTCCCGCGTCGCGGTCCGGACCAGCGGCTCGCCGTTCTCCTGGCTGCCGGTGACCGACTGCCAGAAGCCCGGAAAATC
>JALZAO010000366.1 GCA_030948305.1 Pseudomonadota bacterium | reverse complement strand
GGTCAAGGAAGACGTCGAATACGAGGATTCGATCAAGGCCGCGGTGCAATGGCTGGGATACGACTGGGGGGCGCATCTCTATCACGCTTCCGACTATTTCGACCGCCTGTACGAGTTTGCGCGGCACCTGATCAAGGCGGATCTGGCCTACGTCGACAGCTCGACGCCCGAGGAGATGCGCCATCTTCGCGGCACCCTCACCGAATCGGGCCGCGCCAGTCGCTTTCGCGACCGCTCGGTGGAAGAAAATCTCGATCTCTTCCGGCGGATGAAAGAAGGCGAGTTCCCGGACGGCGCGCATGTGCTCAGACTCAAGATCGACCTGGCAAGCCCGAACATCAATCTGCGGGACCCGGCGGTCTACCGCATACGCCACATCGCGCATCACCGCACCGGCGACAAATGGTGCGTCTATCCGCTCTACGACTACACGCATTGCATTTCCGACGCGCTGGAGCGCATCACGCACTCGCTTTGCACGCTCGAGTTCCAGGACCATCGGCCGCTCTATGACTGGGTGATCGAGCGCCTGGCGGAGGCGGGACTGCTGCTCCGTCCGCTGCCTCAGCAATATGAATTCGCACGGCTCAATCTCCTGTACACGGTGATGAGCAAACGCATGCTCCTTGAATTGGTGGAGGGCGGCCACGTCGATGGATGGGATGACCCGCGCATGCCGACGCTGGTGGGCCTTCGCAGGCGGGGCTACACGCCGGAATCGATTCGACTGTTCGCCGAGCGCATCGGCGTCTCCAAGGCCGATCAGTGGATCGACATGAGCGTGCTGGAAGACTGCCTGCGCGATGATCTGAACGCGCGCGCCCAGCGACGTATCGCGGTGCTCGACCCGGTCAAGCTGGTCATCGACAACTATCCCGACGGTGAGGAAGAAGAATGCTTCCTGCCCAACCATCCACAGCAGCCCGAGCTGGGCACGCGCGCGGTCCCCTTTTCGCGCGAGCTGTGGATCGAGCGCGACGATTTCAGCGAAGAGCCGCCGAAAGGATACTTTCGTCTCTCGCCGGGCAAGGAGGTACGGCTGCGCTATGCCTTCGTGGTCAAATGGGTGGGCGTCGACAAAGACGGGAACGGCAAGGTAACCGCGGTCCACTGCACGTACGATCCGGAAACGCGCAGCGGTACGCCGGGAGCGGAGGCACGCAAGGTCAAAGGTAATATTCACTGGCTGTCGGTCCGGCACGCGCGGCAGGCCGAGGTCCGCCTCTACGATCGCTTGTTCGTGGTTCCACAGCCCGGACGCTCCCACGACGCTCTCGACACGACATCGGCGCCGTCGCTCGGCGTGGACGTCGATGGCGAGAGCGTCAATGAGGTTGCCACCGAGCGAAATTATCTCGACGATCTCAACCCGCAGGCCAAGCAGGTCGTCGCCGCATACGTCGAGCCGCTGCTGGCCGAGGTCGTGCCGGAGACGCGCTATCAGTTCGAGCGGCACGGCTATTTCGTGGCCGATCTCCGCGACTCGCGGCCGGGAGCTTCGGTGTTCAATCGTGCCGTGACGCTGCGCGATTCGTGGGGCCACAAGGCGGCTGCACCGTAGCGATATCCGGCGCCTTGTCAGGCCAGCGCGGTCGCTTCGCGCCATCGCGAAGACTGCACCGGCGGTTTCGCTATTCGCGACCTTGCGGCCGCGCTACACTGTGCGCCCGCCGCGCGCATTCGAAAGAAAGACGTGAAGCGCATCGTCCTGTTCGTGCTAACCAACCTCGCGGTGATGATCGTTCTCTCGATCGTGGTTCGCGTCTTCGGGCTCGACCAGGCACTCGAAGCGAACGGACTCAACCTCGGCGCCTTATTGGTTTATTCGGCAGTGGTCGGATTTACCGGCGCGATCATCTCGCTCCTGATGTCGAAGTCGATTGCCAAGTGGTCGACCGGCGCGCAAGTGATCGACAATCCCCGCGACGAGAGCCAGGCATGGCTGCTCAGCACCGTGAAGCGGCTCGCCGACAAAGCAGGGATCAGCATGCCGCAGGTGGCCGTCTACGAGGGCGAGCCCAACGCCTTTGCCACCGGCGCGTTCCGCAATTCGGCGCTGGTCGCGGTTTCCAGCGGTTTGCTGAGCTCGATGTCGCGCGAAGAGCTCGAGGCTGTTCTCGGCCATGAAATCGCGCACGTGGCGAACGGCGACATGGTGACGCTGACTCTGATCCAGGG
>JALZAO010000365.1 GCA_030948305.1 Pseudomonadota bacterium | reverse complement strand
CGGCAATGTCATCGCGGCGGGCTGCGATTCGGAGCTCGACGAGCTTCGCGCGATCGACAAGGATTGCGGCGCGTATCTTGTCGAACTGGAAGCGCGCGAGCGCGAACGGACCGGGATTTCGACGCTGAAGGTCGAGTACAACCGCGTCCATGGCTTCTACATCGAGGTGACGAACGCGCAAGTCGCCAAAATTCCCGCCGATTTTCGCCGCCGGCAAACGTTGAAGAACGCCGAGCGCTACATCACTCCGGAGCTGAAGGCCTTCGAGGACAAGGCGCTCTCCGCGCAGGAGCGCGCACTGGCGCGCGAGCGGGTGCTGTTCGATGCGCTGCTGATCGCTCTTGCACCGGCAGTCCCGGCCCTGCAAGACGCCGCGCGGGCGCTGGCCTCGCTCGACGTTCTGGCAACACACGCTGTTCAAGCCGCGAGTTTGCGCTGGACGCAGCCGACCTTCAGCGACTCGCCGGGCATCTCCATACGCGGCGGCAGGCATCCCGTCGTGGCGGCGCAGGTGGAGCATTTCATTCCCAACGATGTCTCGTTGAGCCCCGCGCGCCGGCTGTTGATCGTTACCGGACCGAACATGGGCGGAAAATCGACTTACATGCGCCAGACCGCGATCATCGCGCTGCTGGCGCACTGCGGCCTGTTTGTGCCCGCAGCCGATGCCGTCATCGGCCCGATGGACGCGATCTACACCCGCATCGGCGCAGCCGACGACCTGGCGGGCGGCCGCTCGACTTTCATGGTCGAGATGACCGAAGCCGCGTACATCCTGAATCGCGCGACGCCGGCGAGCCTGGTGCTGATCGACGAAATCGGGCGCGGGACGTCGACTTTCGATGGGCTGGCGCTGGCGTGGGCCATCGCGCGCGATCTTGTTCGCATCAACGGCAGCCTGACGCTGTTCGCCACGCATTACTTCGAGCTCACGGCGCTGCCGGCGGAGCTCGAGGGATGCGCCAATGTCCACTTCGACGCCGTCGAATACAAGGATCGCATCGTCTTCCTGCATGCGGTCGAAGACGGGCCGGCAAACCAGAGCTACGGGTTGCAAGTGGCGAAGCTCGCCGGCGTTCCGTCGGAAGCCGTGCGGCAGGCACGCGCCTATCTGTTGCGACTCGACCACTTCAACGCACGCCGTGATGACCAGGGCGATCTGTTCTCGGCCAGCCCGCCCGAGGCAGCATCGCCGCGGCCGGAGTCGCCCGTGCTCGATCGACTTGCCGCGTTGGATCCCGACGCGCTGTCGCCGCGCGACGCTCACGCGGCGCTCTACGAGCTGAAGCGCCTTGCCGCCGCCGATTAGGAGATAACGACTCCGGCATTCAAGAGGCCGCAAGCCGGCCAGGGCTGACGCGGTGAGTCAGTGGTGGTGGCCGTCGGCGCCGTGCACGTGCCCGTGGGCCATTTCTTCCGAAGTCGCCGGACGAATATCGAGCACCGTGCAGTCGAAGCGCAGTTGCTGACCGGCCAGTGGATGATTGCCGTCGACGACCACCTTGCCCTCGGCAACATCGGTCACCGTGTACACCTGCCCATCGTCGTCGCCCGCGGCCTTCCCCTCGTTCGTCCCCGCATAACCTTCGAACTGCATCCCGACTTTGATCTCGGGCGGGAACCTGTCCTGCGGCTCGACTCGCACCAGATCCGCGTCGTATTCCCCAAAGGCGTCCTCCGGTTCGAGGATCACGGAGCAACTCTCGCCGACTTTTTTCTGCGCCAAAGCCGCCTCGATCTTCGGAAAGATGCCATGGTGTCCGCCGTGAAGATAGGTAATGGGCTCCGCGGATTCCTCGATCAGCTTGCCGTCGGTGGAAAAAAGCTTGTACGACAAAGTGACGACCGTGTTGGAGAAGATATTCAAGCCGCCCCTCATCGTTGCCAGGTGAAAAAATGCCGCGGCCCTTACCGCCGCAGCCGGGAACTGCAGGGCCACATTTTACAACACCGCGCCGACGACTTGACGCGCTCTGTTCTCAACTCAGTTGTCAACTCAGTAATCGATGGAGACGCGCCGCTATAATCGACCGATGACCGATGGCGCGATCAACGAGCTTCTCGGCGGACTGGGGGCCGCCGCATTTCTGCGCAAGCACTGGCAAAAAAGCCCGTTGCTGGTGCGGCAGGCCATGGCCGGCTTTCGAGGGTTTCTAAGCCGCTCCGAGCTCTTCGCGCTTGCGG
>JALZAO010000052.1 GCA_030948305.1 Pseudomonadota bacterium | reverse complement strand
ACTGAACACGCTTTCGGTCACCACTACGCCGCCGATCAGCAACGCGATGCCGAGCCCGATCACCGTCACGATCGGAACCGCGGCGTTGCGCAGCGCGTGCCTCATCAGCACCACGCGATTGGTGAGGCCCTTGGCGCGTGCGGTCCGTATGTAATCCTCGCCCAGGACTTCGAGCACGCTGGTCCGCGTGATGCGCGCGATAAGCGCGATGTAGATCACCGACAGCGCGAGGCTGGGCAGGATCAGCCGCTGGACGAATCCGCCGAAGCCCTCGGCCAACGGCTGGTAGCCCTGCACCGGCAGCCAGTTGAGCTTGATGGAGAACACGTAGATCAGCACATAGCCGACGACGAACACCGGCACCGAGAAGCCGAGCACCGAGAAACCCATGACGATCCGATCGAGCCAGGTCCCCTGGCGGTACGCGGCGACGACGCCGAGCGGCACCGAGATCAGGATCGACAGCGCCATGGTCAAGGTCGCCAGCGCAAGCGTCGGCCCGACGCGGTCGGCGATAAGCTCCGCCACCTGCTTCTTGTAGAAAAAAGATTCGCCGAAGTCGCCGCTTAGCACGTGCCCGAGCCAGATGAAGAATTGCGTGACGATAGGGCGATCGAGGCCGAGCTTCTGCCGGATCAGGACGATGTCCTGCGACGTTGCGGCGGCGCCGGCGATGATCGACGCCGGATCGCCGGGCGTAAGCCGCAGCATGGAAAAGACGAACACGGCGACCACCGCCATGACCGGCAGCGTCGCGAGTAGACGGCGGCCGATGTAGGCGAGCATCGATGGTCCCCGGCTTCTCGCTGGGGGAGGGAAGCTACTTGCCCGTCTTGCTGATATTCCAGAACACCGACGCGGGCGCAACCACGTAGCCGTCGACATTCTTGCGCGATGCGCCCGGCTGATACCACTGTCCCAGATGGATGTGGGTCGGATATTGCGTCCAGCGCACCTGCACCGCTTCGGCGATCGCCTTCTGCCTCGCCGGATCGGTCTCGCGGGCAAAGTCATCGCGTAGCTTCTCGATCTGCGCGTCGCAGGGCCAGCCGAACAAGGCCTTGTCGCAGCTCGAGTTGAGAAACGCCGTCGACACCGGATTCAGGATGTCGGCCGACACCCACGAAGTGATGAACGCGTGCCAGCCGCCCTGCGTCGGCGGATCCTTTTTCGCACGCCGCGCGACGACCGTCTGCCAGTCCATCGACTGCATGTCGACCTTGAAGCCGGCTTTTTCCATCAGCGATTTCGCGACCGGCGCGAGGTTGGTGAGCACCTGCAGGTCGGTCGAATGCATCAGCACGATAGGCGTGCCGTCGTAACCGCCTTCCTTGAGCAGCGCCTGAGCCTTGGCAAAATTCGACTCGAGCAATCCTTCCATGCCCTTGTCCGACGCGAGCGGGGTGCCGCAGACGAACAACGCCTTGCAGATCTTGTAATACTGCTTGTCGCCGACCGTCGCCTGCAGGAAGTCCTGCTGATTGAAGGCGTAGAGCAGTGCCTGCCGTATCTTGACGTTGTCGAACGGTTTCGCGGTCGTGTTGAAGCGAAACGCGTATTGGTTCCCCAGCGGATTCCAGTCGACCAGCTTGATGTTGCCATCGTTGCGCAATATCGGCAGCAAATCATGCGAGGGCTGCTCGATGAAGTCGACTTCGCCGGCGATGAGCGCGTTGACCGCGGTCTGCTGGTCGGCGACCACCTTCCACTCGACGCGGTCGACTTTCGCCACCTTGCCGCCGGCGAGCCCCGAGGGCGGCTCGGCGCGCGGCTTGTACTTGTCGAACTTGACGTAAACGGCCTTGTCGCCCGGCTTCCATTCGTCCTTCTTGAACACGAATGGACCCGAGCCGACGTAGTCGGAGATCTGCTCGTTGGGGCTCGTCTCGGCCACCCGCTTAGGCATCATGAACGGGACCGCTGACGACGGCTTGCCCAGCGCAGTGAGCACCAGTCCCGTCGGCGCGCTCAAGACCATCTGGAAGGTCCCGGCATCGACGACCGGCATGTCCTTCACGAACGACATCATCTTCTGGCCCATTGCGTCCTTGGCGCCCCAGCGCTTGATCGACGCGACACAATCCTCGGCGGTCACGGGCTTGCCGTCATGCCACAGCAAACCGCTGCGCAAGGTGAAGGTGTAGGTCAGCTTGTCAGCGGAAAGATCGAACTTTTCCACCATCTGCGGCTTGATCTGGTTGTTCGCATCGGTCGCGAACAGCGTGTCGTAGACCATGTAGCCGTGATCGCGCGTGATGTAGGCGGTGGTCCAGATCGGATCGACGATCTTGAGGTCGGAATGCTTGACCACGCGCAGCGTGGTCTGCGCCCCGGCGTCGGCCATCGCGAAGATGGTGACAAGCGCTGCCGTTGTCGTGCAAAGCGCAAGCTTGAAGGAGTGAAGGTTCAGCATGGAAGTTTTCCTTGACTGGGGTTCGGTGCAAAGGTCTCGCGTCTTTGCCAGCTACTTTCACATAAGAGCGGCATTCGCACGTCGAGCGAGCACGATAGCCGATGCGTGCTGGTCATGGCAATGGGCTACTCAATGGGCTACCAGCGGGGATCGATGGGCGTCAGCACGCCTCTCCGCGCTTCGATTGCCTCGGCTGCCGCGAGGCACAAGTCCTCACGAAAGCGCGGTCCCACGATCTGCACGCCCATCGGCAGCCCATCGACCGCGCCGGTCGGCACGGCAACCGCGGGGAGCCCGAGCACCGGAATCGCCATCATGGTTGCGCACTCGCCCCACAAGGACGCGGTTCGCGCGGCACTTTCGATGTCGAAGCCCTGTTCGTAGATCGGTTCCGAGCAGATCGGTGTCAGAACCAGCGGCACGCGATCGAGAAAAAGGGCCCATTCGCGGATCAATCGCGTGCGCTCCGCCAGCGACTTCATGTACGACAAGGCATCAGTGGCATGGGACGGCGGAATATTGTCGAACATGAAACGGACCGCGGTGCGAATGCCCTCATCGCCTTCCTTTTCGATCAGCGGCAGGGTGTAATGACGAAATTCCGGCATTTGCATCTCGAACCAGAGCTCCTTGGCGCGCGTGAAGCCAGGCGTTTGGGCGTCGACGATCTCGTAACCGGCGTCGGCAAGCGCCGCGGTGGCTTGCTCGAGCGCACTGGCAACGGAAGGGTGCAGCTTGACGCCGGCAAGATCGCGCGCTTGCGCGACCACCGCGACACGAATCGGCGGCCGGAGCGCCGGCCCTGCGAGCGGCGCCGGCGTCCACCACGGATCGCGTGGATCGCGGGCCGCCATCGCGGCGAGACCCAGACGCACGTCGGCGACGCTGCGTGCAAGAGGGCCCTGCACCGACATCAGTTGTGACGACATCGATCGCTCGGCGGCCTGAGTCGAGTTGTACGCCGGCACGCGGCCGAATGACGGACGGATGCCCGCCAAGCCGCAGCAATACGCGGGAAATCGCACCGATCCGGCGATGTCGTTGCCGTGCGCCAGCGGCGTGATGCCCGCGGCGACGGAGGACGCCGCGCCGCCCGACGAGCCGCCAGGAGTGTGCGTCTTCGACCATGGGCTGTAAGTGCGCCCGCGCAAGTCGTTGACCGTATCGAGCCTGAAGCTGAAAGCCGGCGTGTTGGTGCGGCCGAGAATGATCGCGCCTGCCCTTTTCCAGTTGGCGACGATCGGACTGTCCTCCCTGGCCACGATGTTCTGAAAGCCGACCACACCGTTGGTCGTCGCAGAGCCTTGCTGATCGACGTTTTCCTTGATGGTCACCGGCACACCGTGCAGCGCACCGAGCTCGTCGCCTCTCGCGACCGCATCATCGGCGCGATCGGCGGCCTCGAGCGCGCTTGTCGACAGATCGACCGTCACCGCATTGAGCTTGGCATTGACCGCAGCCATGCGATCGAGGCACGATTCGAGCGCGTCGCGCGCCGAGATGTCGCGACCGCGGATCGCCGTCGCGATGCGCGTTGCGGTCCAGCGCCAGATGTCGTCGCTCATGGCAATCGGGTCACTCCGTTCGGTCCTAGCGTCAAGGTTTGCGCGTCGAAGGGATTCCGGCTACTCTCGCCCGGCGCTTTTCGTCCGGCGCCCATCCGGGAAAACCCGCGGGAAAACCGATGAGCCTGATCGCAGTAGGCGGCTTCCAGCACGAGACCAACACTTTCGCGCCGTCAAAAGCCGATTTCGCTGCTTTCGAGGACGGAGGGGGCTGGCCGCCGCTGACTCGGGGTGCCGATATCGCGCCGCGGCTTTCCGGCGCCAATATTCCGGCGGCAGGCGCCATCGATACGCTGCACGCGCTGGGGCATCGCACGGTCGGGCTGGTGTGGGGCGCGGCGTCTCCCTCGGCGCACGTCACACGCGACGCCTACGAGCGGATCGCCGGCGACATGCTAGCACGGCTGGAGGCGGCCGGCCCGGTGGACGGGGTCTATCTCGACCTCCACGGCGCCATGGTCACCGAGCATCTCGACGACGGCGAGGGCGAGCTCTTGGCGCGCGTGCGGCTCCTCGTGGGAGATCGCGTTCCTATCGTCGCCAGTCTCGACTTGCACGCCAACGTCACGCAGGCAATGATCAAGCACTGCGACGGATTGGTGTCTTACCGCACTTACCCTCACGTCGACATGGCGGCAAGCGGCGAGCGCGCGGGCCGTCTTCTGCAACGCATCCTTACCGAAGGGGTTGCTCCGGCCAAATCCTTTCGCACCCTCGATTTTCTCACCGGGCTGCCGTCGCAATGCACGCTCATCGAGCCGGCAAAGAGCCTCTACGCCATGCTCGGACGACTCGACCCCGAGCACGACACCGTGCTTTCGTTCACCCCGGGCTTCCCGATGGCGGATTTTCCGGAATGCGGCATGGCGGTATTGGGCTACGGTCCCGACCTTGCACGGGTGCAGATCGCGACCGCGTCGCTTGCCCATGCGATCGCCGACGCGGAGGGCGAATTTTCGATGGAGCTGTTCACGCCGGAAGCGGCCGTGTCGCGTGCCATGCAGCGCGGCGAGCCGGGCGCGCCCGTGGTGCTCGCCGATACCCAGGATAATCCGGGCGCCGGCGGCAACGGCGACACCACCGGCTTGCTGGCCGCGCTGCTCGCTCAGCGCGCGCCGGGCGCGGTGATGGGCCTCCTGATCGACCCGCCATCCGCCGCCAAAGCGCACGCCATCGGCATCGGTCACAAGGCGATATTCGAGCTCGGTGAGATTTCCGGCGTGAAAGGCCACATGCCGCTGGCCGGAGAGTTTACGATCGAACGCGTGGCGGATGGGCGATTCACCTGCACCGGCCCGATGTTCGCGGGCTTTCGCATGGATTTGGGGCCGATGGCGGTACTGGAGAAAGACGGCGTGCGCGTGGTGCTGGCATCGCGCAAATGTCAGGCCGCGGACCAGGAGATGTTCCGCCACGTCGGCATCGAGCCGAAGACGCGCCGCATCCTCGCGCTCAAGAGTTCCGTGCATTTTCGCGCCGACTTCGAGCCCATCGCCAAGGAGGTTCTCGTCGTCGTCGCGCCAGGCCCGGCAAAGGCGGATCCGACGATGTTCGCGTGGTCCCGGCTGCGCAAAGGACTGCGCCTCAAGCCATTGGGGCCGGCATTCGGCGACATCGCCCCCATTTGAGCTCGCTCCGGCCCGCCGCTTAGAGACCATGCCGCGCCGCTACGTCATCGCGTTGATAAAGCACGAGACCAACACCTTCTCGCCCATTGCAACGCCGCTTTCTTCGTTCGGTCACGGCAACGGCCCGGCGTTCGGCGATGCGGCGCGCGCACGATTCACCGATACCAATACGCCGATGGCTGCCTACCTCGACCTCGCGACGCAGGAAGGCGCCGAGATCGTCACGCCCGTCGCCGCCGAAGCGTGGCCGTCGAACAAGGCTACACGCGCAAGCTTCGAACAGCTGGTGCGCCCGCTGGAAGACGCCGTTCGCGCCGGCTGCGATGCCGTGATGCTCGACCTGCACGGCGCGATGGTCATCGAGGATTGCGACGATGCCGAAGGTGAAATCGTGCGGCGCCTGCGCAAGATCGCACCGGAACTGCCGATCGCGGTGACACTCGACTATCACACCAATCTTTCCGGCGATCTCGTCGACAACGCGACGGTGATCACCGGCTACAAGACGTATCCGCACGTGGACATGTATGACGTGGGACGCTTATCCGGAGAGATCCTGATCCGGAAGCTTAAGCGCGAGATCGAGCCGGTGATGGCGTGGGGATGGAAGCCTCTCCTCGCCTCGATCATGCGCCACGCGCCCGAAGACGGGCCCTCGGGCGACATCCTGCGCTATGCGCGCGAGATGGAAGCAAGCGGCAAGGTCCTGGCGGCGACATTGCTGCCGTCGTTTCCACATGCCGATACGCCGTACACCGGCGTCTCGGCGATCGTGGTCGGCGACGCTAAGCGCGGCGGAGCAACTGCCGCCGAGGAAGTGTGCCAACGCATGCTCGACATAGCCTGGCAACGTCGCGCCGAGTACGCGTTCGTCGCGGCGCCACTGGCCGAGTCGGTGGCAGCCGCCAAGCGGCTTGGCAATGCGCCGCAGGACGGCCCGGTGCTGCTGATCGATCATTGCGACAACTGCGGCTCGGGCGGCGCGCAGGATGTGATGACGGTCGTCGCCGAGATCCTGCGTCAGGAGCTCGACGACGTCGCGATCGCGCCGATCCGCGACCCGGTCGCGGTCGCGCAAATGATCGCCGCGGGCGTCGGCAACCGGCTCACGCTCGACCTCGGCGGCAGGACCGACATGCCGTCTATTGGCGTTAAGGGCGAGCCACTTTCCATCTCAGGCCGCGTGCTCGCGATCACCGACGGCGAGTTCACCATCACCGGACCGATGTATACAGGCATCAGGACTTTTCTGGGCCGCACCGCCGTGCTGGGTGTTGAAAGTGCGGGCGGGACTACAGGGCCTCGCGTAGAGATCGTGGTCACCGAGCGCGGTCACGAGCCGATGGACCTCGGCATATTCACCCACTGCGGAATCGACCCGCGGCAGAAGCGCTTCATCATGCTCAAGTCGCGCATTCACTATCGCGCGGGCTTCGGCCCGATCGCGTCGCACGTCGTCGAATGCGCAGGCGTCGGGGTCACCAACGCGGATCTCTCGGTGTATCGTTACGAAAAACTCAAGCGGCCGATCTATCCGCTGGACCGGCTCTGAAGCTCGAAGGGCTGCCCGTGCCTGCCACTCCTTCCGTCCGCATGCCCGACTACAACCTGCTGATCGACATCGGCAACACGTTCCTGAAATGGGGACTGTTCCGCAACGGCTCGACGGGCGGCGCACGCGAGAACCGGCTGGAATCGGGTCATTTGCTTCTCGAGGAAATACCGGCACTTGCGCTGCAGTTCGCCAAATTTCGCGCGCCGGCGCAAATCATCATCTCCAATGTCGCCGGCACGCGAGTGCGATCGACCATGATCCGCGTCATCGAAGTCTGGTCGGATGCGCCCGCTCCGTACTGGCTGATACCACTAGCGGAGCAATGCGGCGTCATCAACCGCTATCGAAATCCCGCACAACTCGGTAGCGACCGATGGGCGGCACTGATCGGTGCGCGCGAGCTGCTCGGAGCGAAGCCGGCGCTGGTGGTCGTGTGCGGCACCGCGACGACGATCGACTTCCTCGCCGCCTCAGGCGAGTTCGAGGGCGGCGTGATCCTGCCCGGCGTCGGACTCATGCTGCGGTCACTGCACGAAAACACCGCTGCGCTGCCCGACGCCGACGGCGAATACGTCGACAACCCGACGCAGACGGTCGATGCGATCACCAGCGGTTGTCAGCATGCTCAAGCCGGGGCGATCGAACGGCTCTACTATTTGCACGCTTCACGGGAGCCGAAGCTCGCGTGCGTGCTCTCCGGCGGCGCCGCGCGCGCCTTGAGCCCACGTCTGAACATCCCTTTCGAGTTGCACGAAAATCTGGTGCTGGAAGGGCTCTACCGGATCAGTCAAACGATCGCGACAACGTAACCGCCGCACATGGCGGCGCAATCGGGCGCCGAGTCGGCGACCGGGTGCGCGTGGCTTGGAATCGCAGGATAATCGGTCTTCATACCGGAGATAAATCATGAGCGAGCAGCGGGAAGTCGTCATTTTGAGCGGGGTGCGCACCGCCATCGGTGATTACGGAGGGAGCCTGAAGGACATTGCGCCGACGGAGCTCGCGGCGCGCGTCGTCAAAGAGGCCGTCAGCCGCGCCAGCGTCGATCCCAAGGACATCGGTCAATGCGTGTTCGGCAGCGTGCTGCACAGCGAGCCCAAGGACATGTATCTGGCGCGGGTGGCTTGTGTCAATGGCGGCCTGCCGCATGAAACCGGCGCGCTGACGCTCAACCGTTTGTGC
>JALZAO010000364.1 GCA_030948305.1 Pseudomonadota bacterium | reverse complement strand
AAAAAGAGCCGCAACGCGGACGCAAGCGTGTTCGATTTCATCCGCGATGTTCTGCTGGTGCGGCCGCCGGATGGCGCCACGCAGGCGACATTGGACGCATATCGCGCATTTGCGATGCGCTTTCAGCAATTCTCGGCACCGGTCACCGCCAAGGGAGTGGAGGACACCAGCTTTTACATCTTCAACCGGCTGGTGTCCTTGAACGAGGTCGGCGGCGATCCCGATCAATTCGGCACCAGCGTCAAGGCATTTCACCGCGCCAACGCCGAGCGCCTCGCGCATTGGCCCGACACCATGCTCGCCGGCTCGACCCACGACAACAAGCGCTCGGTGGACGTGCGCGCGCGCATCGATGTCGTCTCGGAGATGCCTGCGGCGTGGAGTCTGCGAGTGCGGCGCTGGAGCCGGATCAATCGCACACGCAAGCACACGGTCGACGATGCCGTGGCGCCGTCGCGCAACGACGAGTATCTCCTGTATCAAACGCTCGTCGGGACCTTCCCCGTCGAGGAGCTCGACGCGGCAGGTCTCGAAAGGTATCGCGCGCGCATCGAGCAGTACATGATCAAGGCGGCGCGGGAGGCGAAGCTGCACACCAGCTGGCTTACGGTCAACGAAGAGTACGAATCCGCGCTGAAGGGGTTTGTCGCCGCGCTCCTCGACGGGGTCGCAAGCAATGCCTTTCTCGCCGACCTGCGTTCAGCTGCGGGGGCGTTCGCATGGTTCGGCGCTCTCAACAGCATCGCGATGTCGCTGCTTCATTTCACCGCGCCGGGCGTGCCCGATATCTACCAGGGCAACGAAATGGTCGATTTAAGCCTGGTCGATCCGGACAACCGCCGTGCGGTCGACTATGCGCTCCGCGCGCAGATGCTCGGCCAGATGGAAGTGATTGCCTCGGGAAGCGGGGAGTCGCTCGCCGCGCGAGTGCATGCCTTGCTG
The DNA here is from genome assembly GCA_030948305.1 of Pseudomonadota bacterium. Lineage (GTDB taxonomy): Bacteria > Pseudomonadota > Gammaproteobacteria > Burkholderiales > Casimicrobiaceae > PALSA-1003. Next base: position 1,262 of record JALZAO010000364.1, on the reverse strand, counting down.
GCCACGCCACACGACGGGCGGCTCAAGATGTGGGTGACCTGGCGCGCGCTCGTTCTGCGGCGCGAGTTTCCGGAGCTCTTCGCGCGCGGAGAGTACGTTCCGATCATCGTCAGCGGCGAACGTGCGCGGCACGCGGTTGCGTATGCGCGCCGGCAAAACAACTCGGGAATCGTCGCCGTCGCCGGGCGCTTGTTCGCGTCGCTCGGACTGGAGCAAGGCGTCGCGCCGGTCGGGGAGGCCGCTTGGGGCAATGCGACGCTGGGTCCCGATTTCCTGCCGCCCGGGACGCAACTGTACGACGTCCTCAGCGGCGCCACGCATCAGGTCGGCGCCGACGGCGTTGCGCTGGCGCGCATCTTTGCAGTGATCCCCGTCGCGTTATTGCGCTACGAGAGTCCGGGGTGACGGCGCACCAATAGTCTCGTCAAGGATCCGCGACAACCAGCGTCAATGCAGCCGCTGGCGGCCCTTGCGCGAGGCTTCGCGCCGCTGCGCACGCCGCTCGGCCCGGTTCGGCGTATCGGTGCGATTGCGCTCCTGCCAGAAACGGGAGATCAACACCGTCGCGATGGGAAGCTCGTCGATCATGCCCAGCCGCTTTTCGTCGGTGTCCACCCAGTCGAGATACTCCGGATCGTGATCGCCGTAGGCGAGCGCTTCGATCGGCAACATCCAGTCGCGCGAGGATTCTTCCGAGTAGAGCGGCTCCCACTCCTGCTCGCGAAGGAGCACGCCGGTCATGAATCCCTCGCACCACGCGCTCGCTTCGGGCGGGCTGCGCTCGTCCTTGTTGTCCGTTTCCGCGTGGTACAGGAGCGGCTTGAAGCGCGTCGGCGATTCCGCGAGCGTGCGGCGGATGCTCTGCTGCAGACGAAGCACAAGCGACAGAATGCGCTCGGCCTGCTCGTTGTTCTGGAACACCGGCGTCACGCTGCGCTGGCTGTCGCTCCACAGCACAGGCAGCCACTCGGACGGCTGGATGAGCTCGGGGCCGCTGACGATCGCGGTGAGGAACCCGTCGAGCATTTCCAGGTCCATGCAGTCCTGCGGAACGACATTGGAGCCCAGGAACGCCTCGAGCTCGTCGTAGTCGGAATCGCTTAAGGGTTCGTCGAGCTTGCTGGTTTCGGTCATGGACGCGCTTTAATCGCGCCGCTCAATGTGCGGCGGGATCTCAATCATCGCGCCAGACGCCGTCGAAAGCAAATCGTCGCTGTCCCCGGCTTGCCGGCGCAGCGCATACGCAGCATAAAGGGCCGCCG
>JALZAO010000051.1 GCA_030948305.1 Pseudomonadota bacterium | reverse complement strand
GATCGGCGAAGTTCGCGATCGCGAGACGATGGACTATGCCATCGCCTTCGCGGAAACCGGCCACCTTTGCCTGGCGACGCTGCACGCGAACAGCACCAACCAGGCGCTCGACCGGATCATCAACTTCTTCCCGGAAGAGCGTCGCGCGCAATTGCTGATGGATTTGTCGCTCAATATTCGCGCTTTCGTCGCGCAACGGCTGATCGCGCGCCGTGACGGCCGCGGGCGCGTTCCGGCGGTCGAGGTGATGCTCAACTCGCCGCTGATCTCCGACCTGGTGTTCAAGGGCGACGTCTCGGGCATCAAGGAAATCATGAAGAAATCGCGCGAGCTCGGCATGCAGACCTTCGACCAGGCGCTTTTCGACCTGTACGAAGCGGGGCTTATCAGCTACGAGGACGCGCTGCGCAATGCCGATTCGCTCAACGACCTGCGCCTGGAAATCAAGCTGCACGGCAAGGATGCCAAGAATCGCAACGTGATGGCCGGGATAGGCAACATGGACCTGATCCCGGACTCCAGCAACCCGATGGCCGCCAACCGCTTCTAGGAGCGCCGGCCGGGGCGAGGCCCCGCTCGGCGGGCGGGTGGGTCGACGACGCTTTCAGAGCGTCGCGGCCGGTCTGGTATGCTGTAAAGCCCGAGTCAAACACGGCTTGCGCCAGGCGACCCATGACCGGCTCCGACTCGAACGCCCCTGTTCCAACCGAAATCAAGCTCCATCAGGCCTCGCGCGTGATGGAGCTTTCTTTTGCCGACGGCGCGAGTTTTAGGCTCCCCTACGAATTCCTCAGGATCTATTCGCCATCCGCCGAGGTGCGCGGCCACGGCCCGGGCCAGGAAACGCTGCAGGTAGGCAAGCGCGAGGTCACCATTGCGGAGGTCGAAGCGGTAGGACATTACGCGATCCGCCCCAAATTCTCGGATGGGCACGAGACCGGTATCTATTCCTGGGACTATCTCTACGAGCTCGGGTCGCGGCAGCAACTGATGTGGGATGAGTACCTGAGACGGCTCGAGGCCGCGGGCGCCAGCCGTGAGGCCGATCCGAACGCTGCCGCCGCGGCGCCAGCGCACGCCTGCGGTCACCAGCATTGAGCGAAAAGACCGACTTCGGTTTCGATCGGGTGTCGCCGGAGGAAAAGACGCGGCGAGTCAGGGGCGTGTTCGAGTCGGTTGCGACCAAATACGACCTGATGAATGACCTCATGTCCGGTGGCCTGCACCGTGCGTGGAAGCGGTTCGCCGTCGAGGCAAGCGGTGTCCGCGCCGGCGCGAGCGTGCTGGACGTCGCCGGCGGGACCGCCGATCTCGCGCGGCTGTTCGCGCAACGCGCGGGCGAGAGCGGCAGGGTCATTCTCACCGACATCAACGGCGCGATGCTCTCTGTCGGCCGCGACCGGATGCTCAACGAGGGTAAGTTGCTGCCGGCCGTGCAGTGCGACGCCGAGGCGCTGCCTTTCGCGGCGCGCTCCTTCGACTGCGTCAGCATCGCCTTCGGGCTTCGCAACGTTACCCGCAAGGACGCGGCGCTCGCCGAGATGCGGCGCGTGCTGAAGCCCGGCGGCGTCGCGCTGATTCTCGAGTTCAGCCAGATATGGGAACCGTTGCGGCCGGCCTACGATTGGTACTGTTTCAACGTGTTGCCGCGCCTCGGGCGCCTGGTCGCAGGCGACGAAGCGAGCTACCGGTATTTGGCCGAGTCGATTCGCATGCATCCGGACCAGGCGGCGCTCAAGGCCATGATGGAGACAGCCGGCCTGGAACGCGTCGAATGGTTCAATCTGGCAGCCGGCGCCGTCGCGCTGCATCGCGGCTACGCCTTGTGAACGCCGCCGGCGATTAGGCCCTAACGTCATGCAGGCGATCGACCCCGCAATCGGCTTGGCCAACCGCGTCCTCGAACGCGAAGATTGGGCACGCGAGCGATTGTCGGCGCATGCCGGACGCACCGTGCGCATGATCTGCGGGCCGATGGCGTCCACGCTGGAAATCGCGCCGAGCGGCATGCTCTCCCCAACGCGTGACGCGGCCGATCTGCCTCCTTCTCTGACGCTCTCCTTATCGCCTCAGCGCCTCCCGACGCTGCTCGCACATCCCGAACGCTGGACGCAGCTGGTCGACGCGCAAGGTGACGCCGCCCTCGCGGCGACGATCGCCGATCTCGCGCGAACCTTGCCGTGGTTTGTCGAGCAGGCTTTCGCGAGCGCGCTCGGCCCGCTGATCGGCACCCGCGTCGCCGACGCCGGCCGTGCGCTGCTGGCGCTGCCCGAACAAGCGGCGCGGAGTTTCGGCGCGAGCCTCTCCAGCTATGTGCGCGACGAGGCCGAGCTTGGCGTGGATGCGACCCGATTCGCCGATTTCGGCGCCGAGGTCGCGGCGATCGCCGCTCGTGTCGACGCGCTTGCAGTGCGCCTCGATCAGGTCGCAGATGCCGGTTCCGCGAAGGCCACGAAAATCAAGAAGACGCGCTAGTGTCCTGTCCCGCAAATTCGCTCGATAGTTCGCGGCGAAATCAGCTTCTTTATCTTCGGATTCACGGGACAGGACACTAGGGAATCTTGTGTCCCCCCGTTGTAACGGCCAGATAAACTTCGCGCAGGAACATGCCCAGGCAGCCGATCACCGCGAACATTGCCAGAATGAACAAGACCGCGACTTCGCGCGAGATGTCGACCGCGACCAGCGCGCCGACAAAAGCTCCGGCCACGACCAGGCAGACCAGCAGCGCGCCCAAGCCGGCGGATAGCATCGCGAAGTAGATAAGCCTGACCCGGCGCGCCAGCAATCGCAGCACACGCTGGCGCGCGCGCTGTTCATCTGTCGGTTTGTTGTCCGTCAAGCTGCGCAGCTCTTCTTCCATCGAGGCGGCGGCGTTCGATGTTGCGCCCAGGGCGGACGTTCACCACCGCGATCAGCGTACCGATCGCGGTCAGCAAGAACACCGGCGCGATGGCAAGCTGAATGACGTGCGTGATGTCCGTGATGTGCGATTCCATGGCGGCGCTGCAGCAAATCGCCCATGCGCAATCTACGCCGGAGCCGGGCTTCCTTCAATGGGCCCGTGAACGTTTGCCTGCGCAGGACGCATGGCGCAGGCCATCCCTTACAATCTCGGCATGCGCTTGCTCCGACTGGTCAAGATTCTGCGCGTCGCGCTCAAGTACGGGCTAGACGAGTTCCTGCTCGGCCACGAGCGGTTTCGCTGGCTGCGGCCCGCCGCGCGCGCGGTCACCTTCTGGCGCGACCTGTCCGCGCCGCGCGCGCAGCGCTTGCGGCTCGCCTTGCAGGACCTGGGACCGATCTTCGTCAAGTTCGGGCAGATGCTCTCGACGCGCCGCGATCTCTTGCCCACCGACATCGCCGACGAGCTTGCCGGCCTGCAGGACCGCGTTCCGCCGTTTTCCAGCGAGCAAGTGATCGCGACCCTGCAGCGCGTCTACGGCAAGCCGGTCGAGGACGTTTTTCGTACTTTTGACCGGACGCCGGTAGCGAGCGCCTCGGTCGCCCAAGTGCACCTGGCCACACTTCCCGACGGGACGCCCGCAGCGGTCAAGGTGCTGCGCCCGTACATCGCCAAGACGATCGAAAAAGACCTCGCGCTGATGCAGGCCGGCGCGTTGATGGTCGAGAAGCTCTGGTCCGACGGCAAACGGCTCAAGCCGCGCGAGGTCGTCGCCGAGTTCGACCGCACCATCCACGACGAGCTCGATCTCGCGCGGGAAGCAGCGAGCTGCTCGCAGCTACGCCGCAATTTCCTGCACTCGCCGCTGCTTCTCGTACCGGAGGTCTTCTGGGACTGGTGCAACAGCGAAGTGATGGTCATGGAGCAGATGGAGGGAACGCCGATTGGCCAGGTCGAGAGGCTCGTCGCGCAGGGGATCGACGTTCGAGAGCTCGCGCGTGTCGGAGTCGAGATTTTCTTCACCCAGGTGTTCCGCGACGGCTTCTTTCATGCCGACATGCATCCGGGAAACATCTTCGTCGCGACCGACGCGACGGACAAGGGCAAATACATCGCGCTCGATTTCGGCATCATGGGAACGCTGTCGGACACGGACAAGAATTATCTCGCGCAGAACTTTCTCGCGTTCTTCCGACGCGACTATCGCCGTGTCGCGACCGCGCATATCGAATCCGGCTGGGTGCCGGCCGATACGCGCGTCGACGAGCTCGAAAGCGAAATCCGCGCCGTTTGCGAGCCGATCTTCGATCGGCCGCTCAAGGAAATCTCCCTGGCCAAGGTGCTGGTGCAGCTTTTCAGGGCGTCGCGCCGATTCAACGTCGAGATTCAGCCGCAGTTGGTGCTGCTGCAAAAGACGCTGCTCAATGTCGAGGGCCTGGGCCGGCAGCTCGACCCGAACCTCGATCTCTGGGTCACGGCGAAGCCCTTTCTCGAGCGGTGGATGCGCGATCAGATCGGCTGGCGCGCGTTCGAGCGCCGCCTGCGTGACGAAGCTCCATTTCTCATGACCACGCTACCGCTGTTACCCAGGCTGTTGCATAACCGCTTATCGGCGCCGCCGGCCGCGGCCGACGTCGCGCTGAAAGAGTTTGCCGCGGTACAGCGCGCGCGGAACCGCTGGCTGGCGGTGGTAGCGGTACTGCTGGCAGGAGTGATTGCGCTGTTGCTGATGAGGCCGCTCTAGCGTCGTCGATCGCCGCGCGTTGGAGGCAATGCCCGAAAGCGTGCGCTATTTTCCCGTTCGCCCTATCACCACCTCATTCCAGACCAGGGCGATGCCAGCCTGGCGTTTCACCACACGTGCCAGCGCATTTTTCTGCGCCGGATTGCGAACGCATCCCCGCAGGCTGACGAATCCGCGCGTCGTCGTTACCCAGACCGCGGTGTCGCGAAACCGCTTGTCGATCCTGATCGCCTCGACAACCCGATCATTGATTTCCGCATCGTGTTTGTACGGGCCGCCGCACTCGCAGGTGCCGGCGAGGCAGCACGACGTTCCACGTTCCGCGCGGGAGTGCGCCTGCGAGCGCATCTGCTGTTCATCGAGAATGGGTGGCTTGGCCGAGGGACATCGTTCGTCGCCGGAGGTCGCCTGCGCGAATGGATCGAGCAGATATGTTTGAGCAGTCTGCGCATCGACATGCGCTGCGAGACAAAGTAGTGCGATGACGAGTGCGGCACGGGAGTTCATCGATACGCTCGACTATTCGATCCTGCCTACTGGCATCCCTCATTTTGCTACAATCCAGCGATCATCAAGACCCTGGTTCCGTCCGCGATGGCGCTGCTCGAGATCCAGAACGTCAGCCGCCGTTTCGGCGACTTCACTGCGGTCGATCAGGTCAGCATCGACATCGAGGCGGGGGAATTCTTCACCCTGCTCGGCCCCTCCGGGTGCGGCAAGACGACGCTCCTGCGCATGATCGCCGGTTTCGATCTACCCGACGGCGGCCGCATTCTGCTCAACGGCGAGGACCTAACCGAGCGCCCTCCCGAAGAGCGCCCGGTGCGCACCGTCTTCCAGAGCTATGCCTTGTTTCCGCACATGACGGTCGAAGGCAACATCGCTTTCCCGCTGCAAATGGCCAGGACGCCCGCGGCTCTAGTCCCATCCAAGGTACAGGCCGCCCTCGAGGACGTGCGTCTCATCGGCTTCGGAAAGCGCTATCCGCATGAACTCTCCGGCGGCCAGAAGCAGCGTGTCGCCATCGGCCGCGCACTGGTCACTCACCCGACGGTGCTGCTCCTGGACGAGCCGCTGGCGGCACTCGACGCCAAGCTGCGCGAGGAAATGCAGATCGAGCTCATCAACCTGCAGAAGGAAGTCGGCATCACGTTCGTCTACGTGACCCACGATCAGACCGAGGCCCTGGCGCTGTCGCACCGAATTGCGGTGATGAACAAAGGACGCGTCGAGCAGCTCGACCAGCCATCGGAGATCTACAGCTTTCCGACGTCGCGCTTTGTCGCGGACTTCATCGGCAAGTGCAATATTCTGGAAGGTCCGGTGAGTGCGCGCGACGGCCACACAATATCGATCGATGCAAAAGGCCTAGGCCCGGTTCGTGTGGTGACCGGCACAGGCGTGGCCGCGGGCAGCAACGGCACGATCGCGCTGCGCCCGGAGAAGATTCGCATCAGTGCCTCCACGCCAAATGCCGCGCCGAATGCCGATGCCGCCGGCAAATCCGGCCGCACCGATTTCGCGACCGACAATCATTTCCGTGGCACGGTGACCGACCACTTGTATCTTGGCGACGTCACCGTGTACATCGTCACCACCCCGCAGGGTTGCAAGCTCGAGACACTGCGCGCGAATTCGGGCGCGGGCCGCACCCAGTTCTTCGAAGTCGGCGACTTGGTCGAGGTGAGCTGGGGCGCCGATGCCGGACATTTCGTCGCCCCATGAAACGGGTGACGACACGTTCGGGAGAACGTCTGGGCAAGTACCTGGTGAGTGCGCCGCCGCTCGCCTACCTGCTGTTTTTTTTCGCAATCCCGACGCTGATCATGGTGCTGGCATCGTTTCGCACGCCAGGCGAGTTTGGCGGCTTGAGCCCCCTGCTCGCGGACGGAAAGCTCGACCTCAACCTTGACAGCTACGTCAGGTTCTTCACCGAGTCGATCTACGCACAGATATTCGTCAAGTCGTTCTGGTACGCGCTGCTGACCACCCTTTTCTGCCTCCTGCTCGCGTATCCGCTGGCGGCACTGATCGCGAGGAGCCCGAAGAAGTATCGCGATCTTCTCCTGCTGCTGGTGATCCTTCCTTTCTGGAGCAATTTCCTGATTCGCGTCTACGCATGGATGATCATCCTCGGCCCAAACGCGGCGATGGCGCGAGTCCTCAATGGCGTGCTGGCCTGGTTCGGACACGAGCCGGTGCCCTTGCTCTTCAGTTCCTTCGCGGTGCTGATCTGCCTGGTGTACGTGCATCTGCCGTTCATGGTGTTGCCGCTGTACGCCAACCTGGAAAAGCACGATCAGGCGCTGCTCGACGCGGCGCAGGATCTGGGAGCGGACGGATGGCAGCGCTTCTGGCGCATTACCTTTCCGCTGTCGCTGCCGGGCGTCTATGCCGGCGCGGCGCTGGTATTCATCCCGGCGCTGGGGATCTTCGCCATTCCCGACATCCTGGGCGGGCCCGAGGACAGTCTGATCGGCAACATCATCAAGCAACAGTTTCTCGAGACGCGAGACTGGCCCTTTGGCAGCGTGCTCTCGATCGTGCTGACCGTCGCGGCACTGGTGCTCGCGGGCCTGGCGGCGTGGGTCGGCCGCTCCCAGCTCGGCACACCCTCGAGCGGAGCTCCGAGCCGTGCGTAAACGCCCCGTCGCCTTGTGGCTTGCCGCCGGCGCGGGCTATGCCTTCCTGTACGTGCCGCTCATCATCGTCGTCGTCTATTCGTTCAACAATTCGCGACTCAACGCCGAATGGGTCGGGTTCACGCTCGACTGGTACGACAAGCTTTTCCACAACGAGGAAATGCTGGCCGCCGCCGGCAATTCGCTCATCATCGCGCTGGTGACGAGCCTCGTGTCGACCGTGCTGGGGACGATGGCCGGCGTGGCGATGTATCGCTACAAGACGCGGCTCTTGCCGATTCTGGTGCTGACGCCGATCGCGATCCCCGAGATCCTGATGGGCGTCTCGCTGCTCATTTTCTTCGTCCTGCTGAATTTCACCCTAGGGCTCGCTTCGGTAGCGCTGGCGCATATCGCGTTCTGCATCGGCTTTGTGGCCATCGTCGTTCGTGCCCGGCTCGCGGGAATGGATGAAAGCCTCACCGAAGCGGCACGCGATTGCGGCGCGACGCCGTTGGAGGCCTTTCGCCATGTCACGCTCCCGCTGATCATGCCCGGTGTTATCGCCGGCGCGCTGATGGCTTTCACGCTGTCAATCGACGATTTCGTGATCACTTTTTTCACCGCCGGCGCCGGGACGGTGACGCTGCCGCTGCAGATTTATTCGATGATCAAGATCGCGGTCACGCCCGAGGTCAATGCCGTGTCGACCTTGCTGATGCTGCTGACGCTCGCGCTGATCGTCATCGCATCCAGGCTTACGCCCAGTCTTCTTCGTTCCGACTGATCGTTGCGGAAACCTTCCGACATCTGCTACCGAGGAAAACATGAAACGACTCGCTCTGCTCCTTGCTTCATTGTTGCTGGCCTCGGTGTTGCCACCCGCGGCCGCGAAAGACCAGCTCCATCTCTACAACTGGAACAACTACATCGCGCCCGAGACGATCAAGCGCTTCGAAGACTTCTGCAAATGCGAAGTGGTCCAGACGTATTACTCGGACAACGAGGAGCTCCTGGCCAAGCTCGCCGCCGGCGCCAGGGGCTACGACATCCTGGTTCCGACCTCCAACGCCATCCAGGCGTTGATCAAGGGCGGTCAGCTGAAGCC
>JALZAO010000363.1 GCA_030948305.1 Pseudomonadota bacterium | reverse complement strand
CGCGATCCACGTCTGCGCGTGCTCGGCGTCACGCCGGACCCGGGCGTGATCGAGGTCAACGTTCACCCCGCCTCATCGTGGCGCGAACTCATGGCAACGACCAGCGTGCTGTACGAGGAAGCGCGCCAGGCCCGCCTGGGAACCGAAAAATTCATGCTCGACGGCCGTCATACGGGCACCGGCGGCGGCAACCACGTCACACTCGGGGGAGCCACACCCACCGACAGCCCGCTGCTGCGGCGACCCGATCTCCTGCAGAGCCTGGTGACCTACTGGCAGAATCATCCGGCGCTGTCGTATTTGTTCTCCGGCATGTTCATCGGCCCGACCAGCCAGGCTCCGCGCGTCGACGAGGCGCGCGACGATCGCCTGTACGAGCTGGAAATCGCCTTTCAGCAGCTCTCGCGCAAGCACAAATTCAAAAAGGACGAGTCGCTGCCGTGGCTGGTCGATCGATCGCTGCGGCATTTGCTGACCGACCTCACCGGCAACACGCACCGTGCCGAGTTTTCGGTCGACAAGCTCTATTCGCCCGATACTCCGACCGGGCGGCTCGGGCTGCTCGAATTCCGCGGCTTCGAAATGCCGCCGCACGCGCGGATGAGCGCGGTGCAGATGCTGCTGCTGCGCGCACTCGTGGCGCGCTTCTGGCGCGAGCCTTATCGCGGCAAGCTGGTGCCTTGGGGGACGGCTCTGCACGATCGGTGGCTGCTGCCGCATTTCGTCGCCGGCGACATGCGCGACGTTCTCGTCGAGCTGAACGCGTTCGGTTATCCGTTCGCGAGCGAATGGTTCGAGCCGTTTGTCGAGTTCCGCTTCCCGCGCTTCGGGTCGGTCGACTACGACGGCGTCACGATGGAGCTTCGGCAGGCGATCGAACCGTGGCATGTGCTGGGCGAGGAGGTTGCCGGGACCGGCACTGCGCGCTATGTCGATTCGTCGGTCGAGCGATTGCAGGTGAAGGTCAGCGGCATGACCCCGGGCAGGCATGTCGTGACGTGCAATGGGCGAACGCTGCCGCTGACCGCAACCGGCGTCGCGCAGGAAGCCGTCGCCGGCGTGCGGTTCCGTGCCTGGGCCCCGTCGTCCGCGCTGCATCCGACCATCGGCGTGCAGGCGCCGTTGACCTTCGATCTGGTCGACACCTGGGCGGGCCGCGCGATCGGCGGATGTACCTATCACGTCGTGCACCCGGGCGGGCGCAACTACGATACCTTTCCGGTCAACGCCAACGAAGCGGAAGCGCGTCGGGTCGCGCGCTTCTGGCCGCACGGACACACCCCGGGGCCGCTGTCGTTGAAGGCCGAACCGATCAACCCGGCGACGCCGACCACGCTCGATCTTCGCTGGCAACCGGTCTAGCCTCGACCAAGTCCCTCGTGTCCAGCGTTTCCCTTCCCGTTCGCACCCGATTCGCACCGAGTCCGACCGGATTTCTGCACCTCGGCGGGGCGCGGACCGCATTGTTCGCGTGGGCGTTCGCCCGTCGGCACAAGGGCCAATTCATCCTTCGTATCGAGGACACCGATGTTGAGCGTTCCACACCTGAGGCGATCCAGGCCATCCTCGACGGCATGGCGTGGCTGGCGCTGGACTACGACGAAGGTCCGTACCATCAGATGCAGCGGATGGATCGTTATCGCGAGGTCCTGGCGCAGATGCTCGCGCAGGGGAATGCGTACCACTGCTACATGTCTCCGCAGGAGCTCGACGCGCTGCGCGCCGAGCAGAGCGCGCACGGCGAAAAGCCGCGCTACGACGGCCGCTGGCGGCCGGAAAATCTGAAAGCGGGACAACACCCGCCGCCGGGGATCGCTCCGGTCGTGCGATTCAAGAACCCGCTTTCGGGCAGCGTCGCATGGGACGATCAGGTGAAGGGCCGCATCGAGATCGCCAACGCCGAGCTCGACGACCTGGTCATCGCCCGCAGCGACGGCACGCCCACGTACAACTTTTGCGTCGTCATCGACGATCTGGACATGAAGATCACGCACGTGATCCGCGGCGACGACCACGTCAACAACACGCCGCGGCAGATCAACATGATCCGCGCGCTCGGCGCTGAGCCTCCCGTCTACGGCCACCTGCCGACGGTCCTGGGGGCCGATGGAACCAAGCTTTCCAAGCGCCATGGCGCGGTCAGCGTCATGCACTACGCGGACGAGGGTTACTTGCCCGAAGCGATGGTCAACTTCCTCGCTCGTCTCGGTTGG
>JALZAO010000362.1 GCA_030948305.1 Pseudomonadota bacterium | reverse complement strand
GTAACCGTCTTCAGCATGTTTTTCTCGGAAATGTCCGGATCGACGACCGCCGACGTGGCGGTGATCAGCCGTGCGCTGGGCGGTCCGATGAAAAAGGAGGGTTACACCCCGGCATTCATCGCCGCCATCATCGCTGCCGCGTCCACGATTGCGGCATTGGTGCCGCCAAGCATCACGGCGGTGGTCTATGGGGCCGTGGGAAACGTCTCGATCGCCGGCCTGTTCATGGCGGGCGTGGTGCCCGGCTTCATGATTGGCTTCGGCCTGATGTTGTACTGCTATTTTTTCGGGCCTGCGGGCATGCGGCGTCCGCGCGCCGCGTTTCGCGACGTTGCGCACGCCTTCAAGGACGCGTCGCTGCCGCTGATGATCCCGATCATTCTTCTCGGCGGCATCCTCACCGGCTGGTTCACTCCGACGGAGGCGGGAGTTGTCGCCGCCATCTGGATCCTGGTCGTGGTCATTCCGTCGCTCAACAGAGGGCATATCAAGCTGCTGCCTTACGATTTCTGCCTGGCGGGATTGATTTTTTCGCTGCCGCTGATCACCATTGGCGCCGCCAATGCATTCGGCTGGATGCTTGCTTACTTGCGCGGAGCGATCGTCATCGCCGAGTGGATCACCAGCATCGCCGGGAACGATCCCCACCTCATCATGCTGATGATGGTGCTGCTCTTTACCATCATCGGCGATTTCATCGAGCCGGTCCCGACCATCATCATCTTCATGCCGCTGGTCAATGCGCTGACGGTGGCGGGAGACATCAATGCCGTACACATGGGCGTCGTGCTGATCGCGACGCTGGCGTTCGGGCTCATCACGCCGCCGTATGGCCTAGTTCTGCTGATGGCGTCGAAATTCATCGGCGTTCGATTCTCGCAGGCGCTGCGAGCGGCGTTGCCGATCTATGTCGTCTTCCTTGGTACCATCGCTTTTGCGATCTATTTTCCGAAGGTCGTTCTGTGGCTGCCGAAGCAGGTCATCCCCGAATCGGTCGGTTGCTTCAAAAACCCCAGCGCTCCAGGTTATATCTGCCCACCTTGACGACATCTCTGCGAGGTTCGCGACGCCATGAACTCACCCGTTGACCTTCGTTTACCCATCACTGTGCGTCCGCTGACCGCGAATCTCGGCGCCGAGATCTCCGACGTCAACCTCGCGGAGGACATCAGCGACGAGGTCTTCGACGCGATCTACCAGGCGTACCTGCGCTACCAGGTGCTGCTGTTCCCGCCGCAGGAGCTTCCGCCCGGCCGACAGGTCGAGTTCGCCCGTCAATTCGGAGAAGTGCAGATTCACGTGATGAATCAGTATCACGCCGATGGGTTTCCGGAGCTGTACCGGCTCTCCAATCTAGACGATCAGGGACATCCGAACGGCAAGCATCCGGACAAGGGAACGCTTTATTGGCACACCGACGGATCATGGCGGCGAGTGACCGGCCAGGCGACGATCATTTACGGCGAGGTCGTTCCGAAAGTCGGCGGGGAGACGCATTTCTGCGACATGTACGGCGCCTACGAGCGCCTCGATCCCGCGTGGAAAGCCCGCATCGCCTCCTTACGCGCGATGCACAACCTGGATTTTTCCCGCACGCGCCGTCACGGCGAAGATCCGATGACCGAGGCGCAGCGCCTCGAAACGCCTCCGGTCGACCACCCGATCGTGCGAACGCATCCTGAAACCGGCCGCAAGTGTCTTTACCTGGGAGACCACGCGGAATCCATCGTCGGCATGCCGTATGCACAAGGTCGTGCGCTCATCGAGGAATTGAACGCGCTCGCCGTTCATCCCGATCTTACGTATGAGCATCGCTGGACGCCGAAGGAGCTCATCGTCTGGGACAATCGCTGCGTCATGCATCGCGCGACTCCGTACGACCCCTTGACGCAAGGACGCGTGGTGCGCCGCTGCACCGTGCTCGGCGAGGTTCCGGTCTAGCGTCGGTTGGCAGCATCAAGCAGCGATGGAATTGCGTCAGCTGGCCGCCTGGGCGTGGCGGCCGCGCAAACGGCCCCGCCAATAGGGACGCGCGAGCCACCCGAGTCCCAGAAACGCGATGATCGCCGCCGGGAATCCGACCATCCAGCGTTCGCGCGCTCGGGCCTTGGCTCGCAGCACCTCCTGCACAAACCGCTCGCCTCGCGCCATCTCGTTGAAGCTCTGCTGATAAGAAGCGATGCGCCGTATTTCTTCGTCCGATAACGGGGCGGCTTGAA
>JALZAO010000361.1 GCA_030948305.1 Pseudomonadota bacterium | reverse complement strand
GGACTCCACACCTGCCCGCGCCCTTTGGCGCGTTCGGTCAGCGTAGAGTTTATAGACCACGCCGAGTTTTGTAACCTGCGCCTTTTCCAGCACCGTTGCGCTGTCGCCGCAAGGTTCGAGCAACGCCTTTGGTCTGCTGCGCCGGTATAATGCGCGCTCTTCGCGACGCAGGGCTCGCGACCGCGCATCCCCCGGATCGCCCGGCCGAATCTTTCAATGCTGCTCTTCTGGTTCATCGCCACACTGCTGGTCGCATTGACGCTCGGCATGCTGCTGTGGCCGCTGTTGCGCGCACGCCACGTCGCCGTCGCGCCGGACGATGACACCGCGGCAATCGCCGTGTACCGGGACCAGAAGCGCGCACTCGACAGTGAGTGCGCGGCGGGAGCGATCACGACCTCGGAGCGCGACACGACGCTGGCGGAGCTCGCGCGGCGAATTTCCGAAGATGTCGCCACCCCGGTCGCATCCTCAGCGTCGTCGCCGGCATCGGCGGCAAGCACCGCGGCGCCTGCGCCGAGGCGCGCTTGGGCGCTGGCGGTCGCGCTATTGCTGCTGGTACCCGCGGCGTCGTTCACGCTCTACCAGCGCCTCGGCAATCCGGTCGCCGCGATCGCCGCCACGGCAGCCGGCAGCGGAACGGGCCACGAAGTGTCGGAGCAGCAGATCGCGGCGATGGTCGAGGCTCTCGCCAAGCGCCTCAACCAGAATCCGAGTGATGCCGACGGGTGGGTGCTTCTGGCGCATTCCTACCAGGCGCTCGAACGTTTTGCCGAATCCGCCGACGCGTACGCGCGCGCCGATGCGCTGATACCGAATAATGCCAGCCTGCTCGCCGATTATGCGGACGCCTTGGCCATGGCGCAGGGGCGAAAGCTCGGCGGCGCACCGGCGGCGCTGATCCGGCGCGCGCTGGCCATCGATCCCAAAAACAAAAAGGCCCTGGCGCTGGCCGCGACGGTTGCCCTCGAAGCGCGCGATCTCGATATCTCGCTTGCCTACTGGCGACGTCTGGCCGCCGAGTTGCCGATCGGATCCGATAACGCGCGCCAGGTCGCCGACGTCATCGCCGAGGTCGACGCCGCCAGGCGGGAAGGCAAGAGCAGCCCGCCCGCGCCGTCGGGGCGTGCGACCATCGAGCCGTCCAAGCGTGCGGCCAAGATTGCGCCTCCGGTGGCGGTGCCGTCAGCACCGCGAGGCGGCACGCAAGCCGCGGGCTCGATCGCTGGTCGCGTCGACTTGGCAGCCGCGCTCGCCTCCAAAGTTGCACTCAACGATACCGTGTTCATCTTCGCACGCGCAGCGGAAGGTCCGCGCATGCCGCTTGCCGTGCTGCGTATTCCAGCGAAGGAGCTGCCGCGAGACTTTTCGCTCGACGACAGCATGAGCATGGCTCCCGGAGTCAAGCTTTCGACGGCGCCGAGCGTCATCGTCGAGGCGCGAATCTCCAAGAGCGGCAACGCATTGCCGCAATCCGGGGACCTGTTCGGACGGAGCGCACCGCTCAAGCCGGGCGCAAGCGGTGTGCGCATCACGATCGATCAAGTGG
Source organism: Pseudomonadota bacterium (assembly GCA_030948305.1). GTDB lineage: Bacteria > Pseudomonadota > Gammaproteobacteria > Burkholderiales > Casimicrobiaceae > PALSA-1003. Next base: position 673 of record JALZAO010000361.1, on the reverse strand, counting down.
TTCCATAGCATTGCAGCGATGCGCGGCGATAACGGTTGGAGGCCCGTGCTATCATCGTTCGAGAACAAATTCGCCCTATCGATCTGGGCACCGCGCATGCGCCTGACGCAATCGCCCGCCTGTTGTCTACGCCGCAACGCTCTACGCGTGCTTACGGCACTGGCTGCCGCGCACGTCGCGCATCCCGGTTCGGCGGCACCTGTCGACGACTTGCGCGCACAGGTCGAGGCCGGTCGATCCGCAGCGGCCTATGCTTCCTTTTGCACCGACGCGTCCGACCGGCCGCCCGAGTTCGAGCTCTGGTGCGGTGTCGCCGCGGTGGATGTGGGACGGCCCGGCGAGGGCGTTCTCGCCCTCGAGCGCTACGTGCTGCAGTTCCCCGACGACGTGCGCGCGCGGCTCGAGCTTGCGCGCGCCTATTTCTATGCGCGCGACGACCTTCGCGCGCGGCAGGAATTCGAGGCTGTCGCGCGGGGAAGACCGCCTGCCGACGTGCAGGCGGCGATCGACCGCTATCTGGACGCGCTGTCGGTGCGCGAGGCGCGCTACCGCGGACGCAAGCTGGTCTACGTCGAAGCGGGCGGTGGCTATGACAGCAACGCCAACGCCGGCGTCGCCCAGGCCGAGCTCGGACTTCCAGTGCTGGGGCAAGTCACCATCAGCGACTTCGGAC
>JALZAO010000360.1 GCA_030948305.1 Pseudomonadota bacterium | reverse complement strand
CAACATCTACATCGTCAGCTCCATCGCGCCGGATGTTCCGGTTACGCGGATCATGTGGGGCACCATTCCCTACGTCATCTGCATGATGCTGCAGATCGTGATCCTGTGCGTGTTTCCCGAGATCGCTACCTGGCTTCCCGATCACATGATGGGCGTGTCGCACTGAACGCACGCCTCATGGAACCATCGTCAGGTTCGCCGTCAGCGAATGCTAAGGCCGGGTGTCGCGAAGAGCGCTGAAGAGGAGCGCGAGCTGCTCGGCCCGATCGGCGAGCAAGTCGCCGGCCTGGGCAACGCATTGCTCCAGCGCCATCGGCCCGAACGTCAGGGAAAAGCAACCGGCGAAATGGCGCGAGAGCTCCGGCAGCGCGGCACGATCGATGCCGCCGGAGATCAGCGTCACGGGCACGCCCATCGCAGCGCCGCGACGCGAGACGAAAAGCGGTGTCTTCCCCAGCAGCGTCTGCGCGTCCGTGCGCCCTTCTCCGGTGATCACCCAGTGGGCGCCTTGGATTGCCGCATCGAGTCCGACCAGGTCGGCGACGACTTCCGCCCCGGAGCGCATTTCGCCACCCAGCAACTGCAGCGCGAAACCGAGACCGCCCGCGGCGCCGGCGCCGGGCCGATCGCGCGCCGTTTTTCCCATTGCTTTTTCAACGAGTGCGGCGAAGCGCGCGAGCCTCGCGTCGAGCTCGCCGATGCGCTCGGGGCGCACGCCTTTTTGGGGGCCGAAGATTGCGGTGGCTCCGCGAGGACCGGCAAGCACGTTGTCGACATCGGACATGATGGCGATCGTCGAGCGTCGCAGACGCGGATCGAGTCCGCCGGCATCCACCGTGGTGAGCGTCGCCAGGCCTCCGGGTGTCGCGTCCACTGCGCGTCCACGCGCATCGAGCAGTTGCACGCCGAGCGCGGCCAGCATGCCCGCGCCGCCATCGTTGGTGCTGGTGCCGCCCAGGCCGACCATGAACTCCCGCAGCCCGCCATCGAGGAGCTTGGCCAGCAGATCGCCGATGCCGCGCGAGCTGCGCTGTTCGACATCGATCGCGGTGCCGTCAGGATCGGTGAGGCCGACGATCTGCGCGGCTTCGACGATCGCGATCCTGCCCTCGCCGACGATCCCGTAGCTCGCTTCGACGGTCTTCCCTGACGCCCCGCTGACGCGGGCGGTCAGGCGTTGCCCGCCGCACGAAAGCACAGTATCCAGCGTTCCTTCGCCGCCGTCGGCCATGGGACACAGACGCAAGTCCGAGTCATGCCAAACGCGGCGCAGGCCCGCGGCGATGGCCGAGGCAGCGCGCGACGCCGCGATCGATCCTTTAAAGGAATCGGGAGCGATGACGACGACGGGAGGATGTGCGGCCATGCGTGTCGGATATAGTGAGGATAAAAGCGGATAACGGCGATAAGCGCGGGTGCAAGCGAAGGGCTGCGCCATCATGGTATCAGCAGGGCCAAGCGCGGAGAAAACGATGCGTTGTGTGTGGCGGGCCTCGGCGGTTGCATTGACCGCGATCATATTCACCGGCGGCGCGGATCGCGCGTTTTGCGCCGCGGATTACGCCCGCGAGGCGCGCCTGGCGCAGGAGATCGTGCCGGCGATCCTCGTCGGCGACGCCGTCTACCTCACGACTGCGGCGCAGCCTCGAGTTCTCGCGCTCTACACTGAGGCAACGTCGCCAGCGTTTGCCAAAGCCGCGATCATCGTCGTCCACGGCGCGGGAGTGCATCCCGACTGGGGTTTGATCAACGGGCTGCGCAGCGGGATCGCGGAAGCGGGAATATCGACGCTTTCGGTGCAGATGCCGGTGCTCTCGGCGGATGCGCCGCGCGAGCAGTACGCAACGCTATTCCCGGAAGCCAACGAGCGGCTTGCCGCGGCCGTCGCCTACTTGCGCGAGCGCGGAATGGAACGAATCGCCATCGTGTCACACAGCATGGGGGCGTCGATGGCCGACGCATATCTTTCCTCTCCATCGGCGGTAAGATTGGCAGCCTGGGTGCCGGTCGGCATGCTGAGCGCGTTCAGTTCGCGTCGGGCCATGCCGGTGCTCGATGTCATCGCCGAGCGTGATTTTGCGCAGGTGCTCGACGTCGCGCCAAAGCGTGCGGCGACCCTCCCGCGCGATGCTTGCTCGAAGCAACTTGTCATCGCCGGCACCGGTCACTACATGGAAAACCGTCAAAAGGAGCTGGTCGCGGCGATCGTGCCATTCCTCGTTC
>JALZAO010000359.1 GCA_030948305.1 Pseudomonadota bacterium | reverse complement strand
CGTCGACGCGATCGCCATCGAGTTCGCGAAAGCCGGCGCTGCCGTCATCAGCTTTCATCCGGAGGCCTCCGCGCACGTCGATCGCACCATCGGGCTCATCCACGAGCACGGTTGCAAGGCCGGGCTGGCAATCAACCCGGCGACGCCGCTCGACTGCCTCGATCATGTGCTCGACAAGCTCGACGTCGTCCTGATTATGTCGGTGAACCCGGGCTTTGCGGGACAGTCTTTCATCGACGAGGCATTGAACAAGCTCGCGCTCGCGCGCAAGCGCATCGACGCCATGGTCGCGCGCACGGGCCGGGAAATCCGGCTCGAGGTCGACGGTGGCGTCAAGGTCGATAACATCGGCGCCATCGCCCGGGCGGGTGCGGACAGGTTTGTCGCCGGGTCGGCGATCTTCAGCAGCGGCGATTACGCCAAGACCATCGCCGCGATGCGCGCAGCCATCGCTCGCGCGACGTAAGGCTCGAAAGAAGGAGCATCCGGGTCCGCGGTCGTGCAATCATTTCGATCGCATCCAGCCCGGTGCAAAGCCGCGAGGGTGATGGTATAGTTTCCTCGCGGCACCCACTGCCGCATCTAGCCCACATGAGCTTCGACATTCTCCATCGCAACGGCCGGGCCTGGCGGCACGGCGACGACTGGCGACAAGCCGCGCCTACCGTGATCCGCTTATAGCGCGTCGCGCGCCTCACAAGCGACGCCTGCATTGACGTTGCGTTGGTTCAGAGAATCGTTGGAGCATCATGACCGAAGCCGAATTCCGCGCTCTCGCTGCGCAGGGGTATAACCGCATCCCGCTCGTTCTCGAGGCGTTTGCGGACCTCGATACCCCCCTCTCGCTCTATCTCAAGCTCGCCAACCAGCGCTACACCTACCTGCTCGAGTCGGTGGTCGGCGGCGAACGCTTCGGCCGTTATTCGTTCATCGGCTTGCCGGCGAAGCTTCGCATTCGCTCGCGCGAGCGGCAGATCGAAGTGGAGGATCGAGGCGGCATCATCGAGCGTCACGAAGGCGACCCGCTCGCGTTCGTCGGGGAATTCCTGCGCCGATACCGCGCCGCTCCCCGGCCCGGACTGCCGCGCTTCTGCGGCGGTCTCGCCGGATATTTCGGCTACGACACGGTTCGTCATGTCGAGACCAAGCTCGCCGCAACCGCACCGGCTCCCACCGCGGAGCTTGCGGACATCCCGGACATTCTGCTGCTGCTGACCGAGGAGCTCGCGGTCGTCGACAATCTGTCAGGAAAGATCTCGCTCATCGTGTACGCCGACCCCGCCGAGCCCAACGCTTACTGGGCCGCGCACGATCGCTTGCAGGAGCTCCGGCGGAAGCTCCGGCAGCCGGTGTCGATCCCGTATCAGACAGCGTCCGAGGTCACGGTCCCGGAAAGCGAGTTCGGCGCGCAAGGCTATCAGGCGGCAGTCGCACGCTCGCGCGAGTACATCGCGGCGGGCGACATCATGCAGGTCGTCATTTCGCAACGGATGCGGCGGCCGTTCACCGCGCCGCCCTTGGCGCTTTATCGGGCCCTGCGCTCGCTCAACCCGTCGCCTTACATGTTCTATTACGATTTCGGCGACTTTCATCTGGTCGGCGCTTCACCCGAAATTCTGGTGCGCAAGGAAGGCGCGAACATCACCCTGCGGCCGATCGCCGGCACCCGGCCGCGCGCCGCGACCCGCGAGGCGGACGACGCGCTCGCGACCGAGCTTCTAAACGATCCCAAGGAGATTGCCGAGCACGTGATGCTGCTCGACCTCGGCCGCAACGACGTGGGCCGGGTTGCGCAAACGGGCTCGGTGCGGGTGACCGAGTGCATGGTGATCGAGCGCTATTCGCACGTGATGCACATCGTCTCCAACGTCGAGGGCCTGCTCAAGCCGGGCCTCACCAGCATCGACGTGCTGCGCGCGGCGTTCCCGGCCGGAACCGTGAGCGGCGCGCCGAAGGTCCGCGCCATGGAAATCATCGATGAGCTCGAGCCGTCGCGCCGCGGCATCTATTCCGGCGCGGTGGGTTACATCAGCTTTCAGGACGACATGGACACCGCGATCGCGCTGCGCAGCGCGGTCATCAAGGACGGCGTGCTGTACGCGCAGGCAGGCGGCGGCATCGTCCACGACTCCTCGCCCGAGGGCGAATGGCAGGAGACGCTCAACAAGCTGCGCGCGCTGCAGCGCGCCGCGGACATGGTTCAGCTGGGACTGGATGCGGAAGGGTGAAGCA
>JALZAO010000358.1 GCA_030948305.1 Pseudomonadota bacterium | reverse complement strand
GACGATCCGAACCTCAACCGGCTGTTTCTCGGCGGTCATGCACCGCCGAAGCCAAATGCCGGACAAGGCGCGAGCGCAGATGCCTGAGCTGGATTCTTACCCGGTCCGGCCGATCGCACCGCGAGGACGCTGCTGACGAGGCTCGACGACGAAGGCCACGCGGCGGCAGGAACATAGCACCCGGCGCGCTCGAGCATCGATTTGACGATTTTGCTGCGCTGGCAGGCATGAAAAAGATTCGTATCGCGGTCGCGGGCGCCGGCTTGATCGGGCGCCGTCACATCGAGTTGATTCGGCAGCGCGGCGATTGCGAGCTTGCGGCCATCGTCGATCCCGCGCCTGCCGCCGAGGCTTTTGCGCGCGCAACGGGTGTCCCTGTCTACAAAACGCTCGCCGGTCTATTCGCCAGCGAGTGTCCGCACGGCGTCATCGCGGCAACGCCCAACTCGCTGCACGTCCAGAACGGCGTTGACTGCGTCGCGCACGGGGTGCCGGTGCTGATCGAGAAACCTGTCGCCGACTCGGTCGAAGATGCGCGACGATTGATCGATGCCGCCGAGCGCGCGAAGGTTCCCGTGCTCGTGGGTCATCATCGGCGCCACAGCCCCATCCTCGCAAAGGCACGCGAGATCGTCGGGGAAGGCGCGCTAGGACGGATCGTGGCGGTGATGGGCAGCGCGATGTTCTACAAACCCGACAGCTACTTCGACGAAGGGCCGTGGCGCCGGGCGCCGGGCGGCGGCCCGATTTTGATCAACATGATCCACGAGGTAGACGACTTGCGTTTGATGTGCGGCGAAATTGTCGAAGTGCAGGCGCTCGCCTCCAACGCCATCCGCGGCTTTCCCGTCGAAGATACGGTGGCGCTCAACCTGCGCTTCGCCGGTGGCGCGCTCGGGACATTTCTTCTTTCCGATACCGCGGCGACGGCGCGAAGCTGGGAGCAGACCTCGGGCGAAAATTCGAGTTACGCAAGTTATCCTGACGAAGATTGTTATGTGATTGCGGGCGTCTCGGGTTCCCTCGCGGTTCCAAGCATGCGGCTCAAGGTCTACGCCGGAGAGCGTTCGTGGTGGAAGCCCTTCGAGACCAGCGTCGTCGCGGTCCAGCGTGCCGACCCGCTGTCGCGCCAGCTCGAGCATTTCTGCTCCGTCGTCCGGGGCGAAGCCACGCCGCTGGTGAGCGCCCGCGACGCGCTGCAGACCTTGCGGGTCACGCTTGCGATCGACGAGTCCGCACGAACCAGACGGCCTGTAGCGACGATCGCTCCATGAAGCATTCTGGATCGGCCTTCGCGCGAGGCGAAGAAGACTATTATATGATCGTTGCCAAGGGTGCGCGGTCGATGCGCTGCGGCTGATCATCAACGCCGGTGAGGCACCGTGAAAAACGTCCTGGTATTGAACGGCCCCAATCTCAATTTGCTCGGAACGCGTGAACCCGCCGTCTACGGCAAAGACACGCTGGCAGACGTCGAGACTCTGTGCCGCCAGGAAGGAGCGAAGCTTGGCGTCTCGATCGATTGCCGGCAATCCAACCACGAGGGTCAGCTCATCGACTGGATTCACGAGGCGGGCCGCGATCACGCCGCGGGCAAGACGATAGGCGTGGTCTTCAACGCAGGCGCGTACACGCATACGTCCATCGCCCTCCACGACGCGATCAAGGGAGCGAACGTGCCGGTCATCGAGCTGCATATCTCCAACGTCCACGGTCGCGAGCCGTTTCGCCATCATTCCTGGTTGTCGCCGGTGGCCCGAGGGGTGATGGCGGGTTTCGGCGTGCAGGGTTACGCGCTGGCGATCGCCGGCCTGGTCCTGCTCGACGCCTAGTTGTCACAGGAGCGCCGGCTGCCGCGACGCGGTCGCGGGAGGCGGAATTTGCTGCCGGAATTCCGGCGACGCGTCATCCGCGACGCTTCTATAATTCACCCATGTCCAAGCTACCGCCGCCTGATGTGATGTACCGCGCGCTCGCCAATCGCGACCCGGCGTACGATGGCATTTTCTATGTCGCAGTGAAGACCACGCGTATTTTCTGCCGCTCGGTCTGTCACGCCCGCACGCCCAAGCGCGAGAACGTCGAGTTCTATGCCAGGACGCACGACGCTCTATACGCCGGGTATCGCCCCTGTCTGCGCTGCCGACCGCTGGAGACCCGCGGCAAGCCTGCGCCGATGGTGGAGAAACTACTGGCAGCGGTCGAGGCCGATCCGTCCGGCAGGCTGCGTGAATCG
>JALZAO010000357.1 GCA_030948305.1 Pseudomonadota bacterium | reverse complement strand
GTGCCTAGCGCTGTGAGCAGCGAGCCAGGTCCCGCTCGCGAAGCGAGTGGGGTTCGAGCGACCGCAAATCAGCGCCAGCCAGCGACGCTGGACATGCCACACCATGGACAGCGTGCAAGGAGCAGGCGGGGCGTGCGCGCGCTTACTGCATGAACCAACCGTGACTGACGACCAGCGACTGGCCGGTGAGCGCATTCGAGGGAAACGATGCGAATAGGAGGGCGACCTCGGCAACGTCGGCGACGGTCGTAAACTCGCCGTCGACGGTGTCCTTGAGCATCACCTTTTTCACCACGTCCTGCTCGCTGATGCCGAGCGTTTTCGCCTGCTCGGGAATCTGCTTCTCCACCAGCTGCGTGCGCACGAAGCCGGGGCAGATCACATTGGCCCGCACGCCGTGCTTGGCGCCTTCCTTGGCGACGACCTTCGCCAGGCCGATCAGACCGTGCTTCGCGGTGACGTAGGGGGCCTTGAGCACCGACGCCTCCTTCGAATGCACCGATCCCATGTAAATGATGCTGCCGCCACGGCCGGAGCCGTACATATGCGGCAGGCACGCGCGGGTGGTCAGAAATGCGCCGTCGACGTGAATAGCGAGCATCTTCTTCCATTCGTCGTAGCTGAAGTCCTCGATCGGATGCACGATCTGGATGCCGGCGTTGCTGACCAGCACGTCGACGCCGCCAAACGCTGCGATCACGGCGGCGACGCCGTCGTTCACTGCCCGCTCGCTGGTGACATCCATCGCGATGCCGAGCGCCTGCCCGCCCGCGGCCCGGATCTCGCTTGCCGCAGCGTCGGCGGCGCCCTTATCGAGATCGGCGATCGCGACCTTGGCACCTTCGCGCGCGTACCTCAGTGCGATCGCCTTGCCGATGCCGCTTGCGGCTCCCGTCACGATCGCCGTCTTGTCCTTGAGCTTCATTGGAATTCTCCAGATAGGGCGGCGAGCGCGATAGCTTGACCCACAACTCCGTCGACGCCAGGGTTGAAACCATCATTCATCGGCAGAATAGCATCGACGCGTCCGGCACCGGACTCGGGTCGCGCGTCGACGCCGCAGCAGCGGGTAGAATGGCCGCCGAAGTGCGCCCCGCCGCGCGGCCAGCGTCGGCCGGCGCGATCGAGTTTTTTCATCTCACGCGCGGCCTGAAAACCACCGCGAGGCCAAAGTGCCCGAGCTTTTCTACGATCAGAAATTCTGGTTGAACGCCTTCTTCGCCGCCGAATGGGCGTTGCGGCTGGCCATGATCGTTATCGTGCCTTTCCGTCGCTCACCCGACGCCGCGAAGGGATGGCTGCTGCTGATATTTTTCGAGCCCGTTGCCGGCTTGATCCTCTACCTCCTGATCGGACGTCCGACGCTGCCGGTCTGGCGGGTGGTGCGGCATGCCGACTTCGAAGCGCTGGCCAAGCCCACCTACGAGCGCTTGGCGAAGAGCGCGAATATTCTGCATCCCAAGCTCAGCGCGGAGCTGCAGCATGCGGTAACGCTGGCGGAAAATCTCGGCGATTTTCCGATTCTCGGCGGAAATTCCGCCGAGATTCTCGCCGATTACCAGGTCACGATCGACCGTCTGATCGCCGACATCGACATGGCGCACGACCACGTTCACCTCTTGTTCTACATCATCGCCGACGACGCCACCGCCTGGCGCGTGTTCGCCGCGCTGGAGCGCGCAGTGCAGCGAGGCGTTGCATGCCGCGTGCTGGCGGATTCTCTCGGGTCGCGGCCGGAGTTCCAGCGCATACTGCCGCGGCTGCTGAGCGCGGGGATCCTCGCCGAGGAAACCATGCGGGTGGGATTTTTTCGCAGGCATACGGGCCGCATAGACTTGCGTAACCACCGCAAGATCGCGGTCATCGACGGCGACATCGGCTACATCGGGTCGCAAAACCTGATTGATTCGACATTCAAGCGCGGGCTCACCTACGAGGAGCTCAACGTCCGTCTTTGCGGGCCGATCGTGCTCGAGCTCCAGGCCGTTTTCGCGGACGATTGGTACGTCGAAGTGGACGAATTTCTTGGCGAGGCGCGATACTTTCCCGAGCCACAGATCGCCGGCGACGTTCCGGCACAGGCCCTGCCGAGCGGCCCCGGCTATCCTCGGGAGAACAACCAGCGGGTGGTCGTGTCCCTGATCCACGCGGCAACGCAGCGGATCGTGATTACCATGCCCTACATGATCCCCGATGGCGCGCTGCTGCAGGCGCTGCAAACCTCGGTGCTGCGCGGAGTCGAGGTA
>JALZAO010000356.1 GCA_030948305.1 Pseudomonadota bacterium | reverse complement strand
GGACTACGCCAAATACTTTCTGTTGTGGGGCGTGGCCGAAGATCATTCGTCGAACCCGATCAAGATCGGCCTCGAAAAATTGAAGCGCCGCGGCGCCAAGTTCGTGTCGATCAACCCGGTGCGCACCGGATACTCCGCCATCGCCGACGAATGGCTGCCGATTCGCCCCGGAACCGACGGCTTGCTCGCGCTTGCCATCGTGCACGTGCTGCTCAAGCGCGGCCTGATCGATTGGGAATTCCTGATCCGCTACACCAACGCGCCGTGGCTCGTGGTGCAGACGCTGGGGATCGCCGGCGACGGATTGTTCGCGCGCGATGCCGAAGACCATCCGCTGGTGTGGGACCAGCAGGCACAGCGGCTGGTCAACGGCCTGGAGCCGGAGATCGCGCCGGCGCTGTTCGCGACGGTCAAGCTCGACGACGGCCGGATCGCCACGAGTGTCTTCTCGCTCGCCACCGAGCGTTATCTCGACGAGCGCTATTCGCCGGAGCGGGTGGCCGCGGAGTGCGGCATTACGGCGGAGACCATCACCCGCATCGCCTACGAGATGGCGCATGTCGCGTTCAACGAGACGGTCGAGCTGCCAATCAGCTGGACCGACATGTATGGAAGGACTCACGACAAGGTCGTCGGCCGCCCGGTGGCGATGCACGCCATGCGCGGGATTTCCGCGCACTCCAACGGCTTTCATACCTGCCGCGCGCTGCACCTGATCCAGATGCTGCTCGGCGCGCTCGACGGCCCGGGCAACTTCCGCGCGCGGGCGCCGTATCCGCGGCGCATTCCCATGCGCACGCTGCCTGAAAATGACCCGGCGATCATTTTCGCCCCGGACACGCCGCTGAAACGCATGCCCAACGGCAACCCGACTCGGCCCGAAGACCTGGTGATCGACAAGGACGGAAGGCCGCTGCGCATCGACAAGGCCTATTCCTGGGAGACGCCCTTGTCGCCGCACGGCCTGATGCACATGGTCATCACCAATGCGGCGAATCGGGACCCGTACCCGATCGACACCTTGCTCTTGTTCATGGCCAACATGGCCTGGAACTCGACCATGAACACCCGCGAAGTGCGCGAAATGCTGGTGCGCAAGGATGAGCGCGGCGAGTACGCGATACCGTTCCTGGTGGTGGTCGACGCGTTCCATTCCGAGACGGTCAATTTCGCCGATCTCGTGCTTCCGGATACCACTTACCTCGAGCGCTACGACGCGATCTCGCTCCTCGACCGTCCGATTTCCGAGCCGGATGCGGCGGCCGATGCCATCCGTCATCCGGTGATCGCGCTCGACCGCGACGTTCGGCCCTGGCAGGAGGTGCTGGTCGAGCTCGCGTCGCGGCTCAAGTTTCCGGCGTTTACCCGCGAAGACGGCTCGCGCAAATTCAGCGACTACAAGGATTTCATCGTCAACTACGAAAAATTCCCGGGTATCGGCTTTCTGGCCGGCTGGCGCGGCGCCGATGGCGAATCTCACTTACGCGGCGCGCCGAATCCGAAGCAGTGGGAAAAGTACATTGAGAACCAGTCGTTCTTCTCCTATCCATGGCCGGAGAACATGCGCTACTACCGGTTCGCGAACAAGGACTACCTCGAGTTCGCGGAAAAGCACGCCCTGTTCGGCACGCCGCCCGTGGCGGTGATCATGCAGATGTATTCCGAGCCGCTGCAGAAATTTCGGCTCGCCGGGCAGGGCCTGTATGACGGGCCGCAGCCTTCATCGCCGACGGACCAGGAGCGTTTGGCCAAATATTTCGACCCCTTGCCGTTCTGGTACGAGCCGCTGGAAAGTGCGCGACTGCCGCGCGACAAGTACCCGTTGCACGCAATCACCCAGCGTCCGATGATGATGTACCACTCGTGGGACTCGCAAAATGCGTGGCTGCGGCAGATCATCTCCGAGAATTACCTTTACATGAATCGCGGCACCGCCGCGCGGCTCGGGCTTGGCGATTTCGACTGGGTGTGGGTCGAGTCGCACCACGGCCGCTTGCGCTGCCAGCTGAAGACCATGGAAGGCGTCGAGGCGAACACCGTCTGGACCTGGAACGCCATCGGCAGGCAGGCCGGAACGGCGGGGTTGGACGAAAACGCTTCGGAAGCCACCGCGGGATTCCTGCTCAATCACCTGATCTCGGAGTTGTTGCCCAAAGGCCGCGCCGATGATCGCAGGCTCACCAACTCGGACCCGGTCACGGGCCAGGCCGCGTGGTTCGACCTGCGAGTCAAGGTCAGCAAGTGCGCGGTTGGCGA
>JALZAO010000355.1 GCA_030948305.1 Pseudomonadota bacterium | reverse complement strand
ATGAATTGTTACGAGCTATGAGAGGCCGCCGAGCGTCGCTTGGCTACCCAAAGCGTCATCTGAGCATCGCCGACCCGGGTCTGACAAGAGCTGTCGGCCGATGGCTGGCCCGCCGGCACTCGCAAGCCGACCGGCGGCGCCCTCGAGGCCGTAGCGCTCGCCGCCCGCGCCCGCCACATGTTCGTGGATTGCGGGAAGGGGGCACAAGTTCCCTCGCTCCCGAACGCGGGAAGGACCGAGCCGTGCGGCCATCCTAAGGCACGAATCGAATCAGCGATCGCCCGGTCATCTCCTGAGGTTGCGGCAAGCCCATCATCGCCAGCAGGGTCGGCGCGATGTCCTGTAGCGCGCCCCCGGCTTCCATTTGCGCGGGTCGCCCGACGTAGAGACACGGAACCAGGTTCAGCGTGTGCGCCGTATGCGCCTGGCCGGTCATCGGATCGTGCATCATCTCCACGTTGCCATGATCGGCCGTGATCAGCGCTTCTCCGCCGCGCGAGCGCTGCGCGGAAACGACGCGGCCGATGCACTCGTCGAGGACCTCGAGCGCTCGCGTCGCCGCGTCGATATTGCCGGTATGACCGACCATGTCGCCGTTGGCGTAATTGCAGACGATGGCGTGATACTTGTCGCTTGCGATCGCCGCGACCAGCTTGTCAGTCACCTCGACCGCGCTCATCTCGGGCTTCAGATCGTACGTTGCGATCCTGGGCGAGGGCACCAGGATGCGATCTTCGCCGGGATAGACCGCCTCCACGCCTCCATTGAAGAAATACGTGACGTGCGCGTATTTTTCGGTCTCGGCGATGCGCAGTTGCCTCAAGCCTCGTGCCGCGACCATCTCGCCGAAGCCGTGGGTGATCGACTGCGGGGTAAAGGCCGCCGGCAAGTGGACGAACGCGTCGCCGTAGCTTGTCAGGCACACGAAGGCGCCGAGCTTGGGCACTCGCTTGCGCGAAAAGCCGGAAAAGTCGGGGTCGGTTAATGCGCTGGTCATCTGGCGCGCGCGATCGGCGCGAAAATTCATGAACACCACGACATCGCCGTCCTGCATCGGCGCAGGCGCTCCGATCAGCGTGGGTTTGACGAACTCGTCGTTTTCGCCCCGGGCATAGGCCACGGCCAGCGCCGTTTGAGCATCACGAGCGGAGTAATCGGCGACGCTATCGACGATCAGCTCGTACGCGGCCTGAACGCGCTCCCAGCGATGGTCGCGATCCATGGCGTAGTAACGGCCGACGATGTCGGCGATGGCGCAGGCCGGATTCGCGGCGCAAACCTCGGCCATCATCGCAAGCGACGCCGCCGCGCTCCTGGGCGGGGTGTCGCGCCCGTCGAGAAAAGCGTGCACGCGAATGCGCGGCGCTCCACCCTTGGCGGCCATTTGCACCATCGCCGCAATCTGCCGCTCGTGGCTGTGCACGCCGCCGGGCGAGGCCAGCCCCAGCACATGGAGGGTCGCATGGTTGCGGCGCGCGGTCGCGACCGCCTCGACGAGCACCGGGTTGGTCGCAAACTCGCCGGTCTCGATGGCGCGATCGATGCGCGTGAAGTCCTGGTAGATCACCCGGCCCGCGCCGATATTGAGATGCCCCACTTCGGAGTTGCCCATCTGGCCGCTGGGCAGTCCCACCGAGCGCTCGGAGGCGTCGATGGTCGTATGCGCGAACTCACGCCACAGCCGATCCCAATTCGGCTTCCGGGCAAGGCTCACCGGGTTGTCGGGTGCCGCATCGCGACAGCCGACTCCGTCGAGGATCAGCAGCAGAACCGGGATCACGGAGTGTTTGTCGGACACGGAAGGCATCGGAGGAGACGGAGGAATCGGGCGGCGCTCGAACGTACTCAAGACGTGCGATACGCTATCATTTTACCTTCGCCCTCGCGCGGTGTTTGGATTTCACGCCACCCATCATGCAATTCATTCAAAACAATTGGCCGCTGATCCTGGTCATGATCACCTCGGGCGGAATGCTGCTCTGGCCGCTCGTCGGGCGCCGTCTTTCGAAGGTGCGCGAGGTCGGCGCGTTGGCCGCAACGCAGCTCATCAACCGCCAGAATGCGGTTTTGCTCGACTTGCGCGAAAGCAAGGACTACGAGGGAGGACACGTGCCCAACGCGGTACATATTCCCTTGTCGCAGCTCGCAGGCAGAGCAGGCGAGCTCAGCAAGCTCACCAGCCGCCCGCTGATCGCTTATTGCGACCGCGGCAACCGCAGCCGCAGCGCCGGCTCGGCATTGTCGAAACTTGGCTTTGCCGAGGTGTATACCTTGCGC
>JALZAO010000354.1 GCA_030948305.1 Pseudomonadota bacterium | reverse complement strand
CAAGCGTCAGCGGTTAACCGCTGCTGGCAGAAGCACTGCAACATCGGTCGTTCGCGTTCCATCCGCCGGCGCCACGAGTGCCCGTGGAAAACCCTGGAGAACGCGGGTGGCCGTGACCCAATCGCGGCTTTCTACCCGAGCCAAGCCCGTTCGGACGCGACTACCCCGTACCGCGTCCCGCAGTTTGCGGCGGCCCGCGTGCCTGTGGCTTCGAAGCCCGGCATTCAGGCCCATGTTCACTTGCCTTCGCCGAAAGGGAGCTCATGCAACTCACGGGCGCAGAAATCGTCATCCGTTGCCTTCAGGAAGAGGCCGTCGAGTACGTCTTCGGCTATCCCGGCGGAGCCGTTCTCAACATCTATGACGAGCTGTTCAAGCAGGAAAAGGTCAAGCACGTTCTGGTCCGCCATGAACAGGGGGCGGTGCACGCCGCGGACGGCTACTCGCGCTCATCGCACAAGGTCGGCGTGGCGTTGGTGACGTCGGGCCCCGGCGTGACCAACGCGGTTACCGGCATCGCCACGGCCTATATGGATTCCGTGCCGATGGTCATCATCAGCGGCCAGGTCCCGACCCACGCCATCGGCCAGGATGCATTCCAGGAATGCGACACCGTGGGCATCACCCGCCCGTGCGTCAAACACAATTTCCTGGTCAAGGACGTCAAGGACGTCGCGCTGACCATCAAGAAGGCGTTTTACCTGGCCGCCACCGGCCGGCCCGGGCCGGTGCTGGTCGACATACCCAAGGACGTGACGCAGGCGGCCGCCGAATTTTCCTATCCGAAGACAGTATCGCTGCGCTCGTACAATCCGGTGACCAAGGGCCATGCCGGCCAGATCCGCAAGGCGGTGCAGCTTCTGCTCGAAGCCAAGCGACCCATGGTCTATGCCGGCGGCGGCGTCATTCTCAACAATGCTTCGTCGCAGCTGACCAGGCTGGTGCGCCTGCTCGGCTTCCCCTGCACCAACACCCTCATGGGCCTCGGCGGCTTTCCCGGCACCGATCCGCAGTTCACCGGCATGCTGGGCATGCATGGCACCTACGAATCGAACATGGCGATGCAGCATTGCGACGTGCTGATCGCGGTGGGCGCGCGATTTGACGATCGCGTGATCGGCAATCCGGCGAACTTCTTTCGCAGCGACCGCCGCATCATCCACATCGACATCGACCCCTCGTCGATCTCGAAGCGGGTCAAGGTCGATGTTCCCATCGTCGGCTACGTCAGCGAGGTGCTCGACGAGATGCTCAAGCTTATCGAGTCGTCGAATACCCGGCCGGATCCGGCCGCACTCAAGGTCTGGTGGGGAGAGATCAAGGAATGGCAGCGCAAGGATTGCTTGAAGTACGACAAGAAAAGCGAATTGATCAAGCCGCAGTTCGTCGTCGAGAAGCTCTACGAGTTGACCGGTGGCGATGCGTTCATCACGTCGGACGTCGGCCAGCATCAGATGTGGGCGGCGCAATACTACAAGTTCGACAAGCCGCGGCGGTGGATCAATTCAGGCGGTCTCGGCACGATGGGTTTCGGTCTTCCTGCCGCGATGGGCGTGCAGCTGGTCAATCCGGGCGCGACGGTAGTCTGCGTGACCGGCGAAGCGTCGATCCAGATGTGCATTCAGGAGCTGTCGACATGCAAGCAGTATCACCTGCCGATCAAGATCGTGAACCTGAACAACCGTTACATGGGCATGGTCCGGCAGTGGCAGGAGTTTTTCTACGGTAACCGCTACGCCGAATCGTACATGGATGCATTGCCCGACTTCGTCAAGCTGTCCGAAGCGTATGGCCACGTCGGCATGAAGATCGAAAGGCCGGGCGACGTCGAGTCGGCGTTGAAGGACGCGCTGAAGCAGAAAGAGCGGCTGGTGTTCCTGGACTTCATCACCGATCAGACCGAGAACGTTTTTCCGATGATTGCGGCCGGTAAGGGCCTGACGGAAATGATCCTGGCCGAAGAGCTGTGAGGCGGCGACGATGAGGCATATTCTTTCGATTCTGGTCGAAAACGAGGCCGGCGCGCTGTCGCGAATCTCGGGGCTCTTCTCCGCGCGCGGCTACAACATCGAGTCGCTGACGGTGGCGCCGACCGAGGACGCTACCATGTCGCGGATGACGATCGTGACCGTCGGCTCCGACGACGTGGTCGAGCAGATCACCAAGCAGCTGAACAAGCTGGTCGAGGTCGTCAAGGTCATCGATCTCACCGACGGCAATCACATCGAGCGTGAATTGATGCTGGTCAAGGTGCGCGCCGCGGGCAAGGACCGCGAGGAGATGAAGCG
>JALZAO010000050.1 GCA_030948305.1 Pseudomonadota bacterium | reverse complement strand
GGTCCGGGACGCGCCGCGAGTCTTGCGGCGCGGTTTGCGGCCAAGGAAGCTTGCGTCAAGCTCTTTCCGCGCGAGCTCGCGCTGGGGCAGATCGAGCCGGCGGATTTCTCCGTGGCGCGCGATGCCTATGGCGCTCCGCAGATCGTATGTGGGGTGAAAGCGCAGGCGCTGCTCGACCGGCATCGCATTCGCACCATTGCCGTATCGCTGACCCATGACCGCAGCAGCGCGTCGGCGGTCGTGCTGTCGATTCCGGCGTACGCCGAAGTGCCACTCGCGGGGAAGGTGCTGTATCGCGTCCTGCCCTTGCGCAAGACGGTGATCCTCGACAATCTGCGCCGCGTGTTCGGGGCCGCGGCGCCTCCGGCCGAGATCGAGCGCCTGGCGCAAGCTCACTATGCCCACCTGTGGCGCCTGTTCGGGGAGTTTCTGCGCTTTCGCTGGCTGTCGGCGGCGCGCCGTGCGGCGTCGGTGCGACTGGAGAACGTCGAGACCCTTGCAAGCGCGCTCAATCGCGGCAAAGGCGTGCTGATTCTGACCGGACACTTCGGCAACTTCGAGGTCGCGACGATCGCGGGCCTCTCTAATTTCCCCGCAATGCATGGCCGCATCCATTTCGTGCGCCGTGCCATCAAGCCCCGGTGGTTGGACCTGCTGGTAACCCGGCGGTTTCGGCGGGCGGGTTTCGGTGTCATGTCCAAGCGCGGGTCACTCGATGCGATTCTCGAGCGGCTGGCGGCCGGCGACATCGTTGTCTTTCCATTCGACCAGCATGCGAGTCCGCCGGACGGAATCGAGAGTGAATTTTTCGGGCATCGTGCCTGGACCTTCAAGAGCCTGGCCATCATTGCGCTGGCGACCGGTGCGCCGGTGGTGCCGGCGGCGAGCTGGCGCGAGGCCGATGGTCGGCACGTGCTGCGCTTCGAGGATCCCGTGCCGCCGGTCGAACACGACAAGGTGAGCGAGGAGATCCGGCGCAATACGCGCGCCTACAACGCTGTCCTCGAGAGGCTGATCCTCAGGCACCCGGAGCAATGGTTCTGGGTCCATCGACGATGGAAAAACGTCGTCTCTCGGAAGTAGCGCGCGGTTCGTTTTTCGACGGCGAGGGATGCCCTCAAGGCGGTAAGCCTATAATGGCGCCTTCGAAGGAACAACAGACATGCTCGAGTACCTGCCAAATCTGCTGGCGCCGAAATTCTTCATTCTCTACGCGTTCGTCGCGTCGGGGATGTACGTCCACTATCGCGGCCGCATCCGGCATCGCTTTTATCGCCAGATTACCGACCACTCGACGTTCATGGCGCCGTATAACGTGCTGATGTACTTCTTTTCCGCCGTACCCAACCGGCCCTACGTCGACGTCAAGGAATTCCCGGAGCTGAAAAAGCTCAGCGACAACTGGAAGATGGTGCGCGAGGAAGCGATGCAGCTCTTCGACGACGGGCACATCCGCGCGGCTGCGAAATACAACGATCTCGGATTCAATTCCTTTTACCGGCGCGGATGGAAGCGTTTCTACGTTAAGTGGTACGACGATCCGTTGCCTTCGGCCGTGGCTTTGTGCCCGAAGACGGCGGCGCTGGTGCAGTCGATCCCCTCGGTCAACGCGGCGATGTTCGCCCTGCTGCCGCCGGGAGGCGATCTGGGCAAGCATCGCGACCCGTTCGCCGGATCGCTGCGCTATCATCTCGGCCTTTCGACGCCGAATTCGGAGAACTGCCGCATTTTCGTCGACGGCGAGCCCTACCACTGGCGCGATGGTGAAGCCGTCATCTTCGATGAGACGTTCATTCACTGGGCCGAGAACAAGACCGACCAGACACGCGTGATCTTGTTCTGCGACGTCGAGCGGCCGCTGACCAGCCGCATCATGGCCACCATCAATCACTGGTACGAAGCCACCGTCATCCGCGCGAGCCAGACCGAGAACATGGCCGGCGACCACGTGGGCGTGCTCAATAAGATCTTCAGCTTCGCGTATTACGCCCGCCTGCCGGCCAAAGCGCTCAAGCGCAAGAGCAAGGTGGTGTACTACGCCGCCAAATGGCTCGTCCTGGGCGGATTGTTGTACTGGATCTTCGTCTAGCGGTGTGCAGCACAGCGGCGCCCGCGCGAAGCGCGCCCATGCTGCCGGTGCCCGGCCGCGCTCGAGCCAAGAGGAAGAGCATGACCATCTCTGTCGGGACCGCGCTCATTTTGTCGTCGCTGGCGATGCTATCCGGTCCGCCGGCGCACGCGCAGGACGCATATCCGTCGAAGCCGATTGCATTGATCGTCCCGTTCCCTCCGGGAGGCGTTGCCGACATCGTTGCGCGGCCGGTGGCAGACGCGATGAGCCGCGTGCTCAACGCGCCGATCGTCATCGAGAACAAGGCGGGCGCCGGCGGCGCCATCGGCATGGCGTACGTGGCCAAAGCCAAGCCCGATGGCTACACGCTGCTGCTCGCGCTGTCGTCGATCTCGATTCTTCCCGAGGCCGACCGCATCACCGGCCGTGCGCCGATGTTTCAGCTCGACCAGCTCGTTCCCATCGCCCGCCTGACCGCGGATCCGACCGTGCTCGCGGTGCGCGCCGACAGCCCGTGGAAGACGCTGCAGGACTTTGTCGCCGATGCAAAAAAGCGGCCGGGAGCAATCACCTATGGCTCGTCCGGCAACTACGGCACCATGCACGTGCCGATGGAGATGTTCGCGAGCAGCGCCGGCGTCAAGATGCTGCATGTGCCGTACACCGGCGCCGGGCCGGCGGTGATCGGCCTTCTCGGCGGTAACATCGACGCCGTGGCCTCCGGGCCTTCGACTGTCATCCAGCACGTCAAGGCCGGCAAGCTTCGGGTGCTCGCTTCCTGGGGCGACAAGCGGCTCGCATCGCTTCCCGATGTTCCGACCTTGACTGAATCGGGTTACGAGGCGGTGTTCTTCCAGTGGTCCGGATTGTTCGCGCCTGCGGGAACGCCCGAGGCGGTGATGGTTCGCCTTCGCGAAGCAGCGCGCGCCGCTACGGTCGATGCCAGATTCATGGCCGCGCTGGCAACGGTCGAGACACCGATCCAATACATGGACGCGCCGGATTTGCAGCGGTTTTGGGATGTCGATGCCAAAAAGCTCGGCGATGTCGTCAGGCGGGTCGGCAAACTGGAATAGCCGGCAACGCGATGGATGACGGCGAAGAGACGCGGCCGAAAGTGAGCGACGCTGATTTCGAAGTCCCGATCGACCGGCGCTATTTCGAAGATTACCGCGTCGGCGCAGTTCATCGGTACGGCGCCGTCACTGTCGACCAAGCCGAGGTGATCGCGTTCGCCACCAAGTTCGACCCGCAAGGCATCCACGTCGATCCGGAAGCCGCCGCCCGCGGGCCCTTCGGAGGGTTGATCGCCAGCGGCTGGCACACTGCTGCGATGATGATGCGGCTTTTCGCCGATCATTATCTTTCGAAGGTAGCGAGCCTTGCATCACCTGGAGTCGATGAGTTGCGCTGGACGCGGCCGGTCCGTCCCGGCGACACGCTCACTATTCGGGTGACTGTCCTGGAGGCGAATGTCTCCCGCTCGAAACCCGACCGCGGCGTGGTGCGTACCCTGATCGAAGTGGTGAATCAGAACGGTGATCAGGTGATGAGCTGCAAGGCGATCAACCTGCTGCGGCGCCGCTCCGTCGCTTAGCGGTGCCGGATTGCGCGGGCCTCACCTTCGCGCGCACAGAGGTCAGAGCTCACAGCGGATGCCGAGCCCGCCCTTTTCCGGATGGATGGCAACGTCTTTCGGAATCCCGTCGGGCGGAAGCAAGACGGGCCAGCAGACGCCACGTCCGTTTTGGCGCCCCGAAACCACGGTGTCGATGCCGAGCGCAAGCGCTGCACCTCGCGGCACACCGATGCGCGTTCCGGCGATCAACCATTCGACCAATGCTCGCCGCTCCGGCCCATCGCCGACGAAATAAGGATACGTGCGCTCAGCCCATCTGGCCATCTGCTCGGCCGGCGCATTTGCGCTGGGACGCCCGGGCAGCACCACGATTGCAAACGACTTCTTGTCGTCCAAGAACACCGCGACGCCATTTTGAATGGCACCGATCTGCCCGCTGTTTGCGTCCGCAATCGCGGATGTTGCAGCCGCCGATGCAGCGGCGTCTGCCGGCTGCGGCGTTGGCTGGATCGCGCTCGCGGTCGGGGGCTCTGCCCCAGCGCGCGCGGCTGTCGCGTTGCCGGCGAGCCCGGCCGTCAGCGACATCAAGACCATGCCAAACGCGGCAATCGTCAGCGCCGCGCCGGCCGACAAATGCCACATGGGCAGCACGGCGCCCATCACTCTGGTTTTCGACTGCTTGTCCCAGTAGGTCCGCCCGTTGAGGTGGAACTCGTCGTACGATTTTTTCCATGCAAAGAGGGTTGCCAGCGGAAATAGAACGTGGGCGTACGAGCCCCAAAGCCATGCACCGAGGCTGCGGCGGAACAAGCGGGCAAATTCCGCTTTCTTGCCGCGCCGCGTTTGCACGCGCAGTCCGAACACCGACTTGCCGATCGTCGTGCCGAACACCGTCAGCATCAGCGCTTCGTACACCAGGTGCAGCGCGCCTACCAGCATGGCCCCGATGGTGATGACAATGAGCAGGTTGGGCAGGCGTACCGGCAGTGCCATTCCAAGCAAGCTAGCCGTCCCAGTGGCGATCCCCCAGCAGATCGCGTTGTCGAACTGTCTCGCCCAGAAGCGTGGCCAGGCGCGGTCCGCCCTGGCGGGTGATGGAGAAGAGGGGTGAGTTGACATCGATCAGGTGTGGCGCCGCCCCGGCGAACGAGGGTCCATCCGTGCATGCGTAGCCAGCACCTTAACGCTTTGTCATTCCGCCTGTCCAACGCGCCAGTCTGGAAACGGGCGCGACCGATTTTTGCGCTGCGTCCGCGCGGATCTAGAAATCAATCCCTCCGCGGCAGTCTGCGGTCATTTTTCCAGCCGGGGACGGATTGCCGGCTATTGCCGGATACCGACGAGCGAGCCGCTGAGCTTGCAGCCCTTCGAGCCGGGATTGGTGCTCGGCGCGGTGAAATTCATGGCAATCCCGGACGGCGTCACGTTCATTTGATAATACGTGATGACAGCGCCGCCGCCGGAGCCATCGCTGCAGCTGCCCGTCACTTGCCGGGTGTTGCCGAACTGGCCATCCTGGCCATAGTCGCCGTTCGAGCTGCACACCGCGGTGGTGCCCTGTTGCTGGGAGATCATCGCCATGGAGGCGCCCGACTGCGACTGTGCGATGCTGAAGTCGATGCGATTGTTGAACAATCCGCGGTCGTTGGGATTGGGGCACCCTTCGGCGGTGTAGGCCAGCATGCCGATGTAATTGCCGTTGTAGTTGTCGTACCGGAGCGTCATACGTTCGATGTGCTTCGTGCTCGAGACGCCGTTAATCGAATAGGACAGTACACCGTTCCTCACCGATGTCGGAGAGAAGGAGATGGTTCCGACTTGGGTCACGGTCACTTCGCCCTGATTGAAAGGCTGCGTTCCGAACCACGGTCCGCTTGTTTGCATCAAGTCTCCGGTCCAATTCGTTGGGCCGTTGGAATTAAGGACCGCGGCGTACCAGATCGGCGTTTTGTTAGTGTTATAAACATAAAGCGTCACGAAAACGACCTCGGCGCGCTGAATGACTTGCATCCCCCATCCATTTTCGCTGGGATTCCACCATAAGTCAGAGTTGTCGGTCGAAAAAGAGGAGCCGGCGGCTGGAATCGCACACGTCAGCGCCAAGCAAGCTGCCGCGCAAGCGGCCATTGCGAGTTTTTTCCATGATCCCATGCTGCAACTCCGATGTGGCAAGAAGGTGCGCTAATATTGCGGCTAGCCCCCGGTGCGAACAATAAGAGGAGCACTTTTTCGCTGTCAGCCGGGTCGGACGTAGATGGTAGGCGCGCATCCTACGTCCGAGCGTCGCGAAACAGCGACACAGGGTCATAAGCAATTCTTGCGTAAGGCAAATACGGGAGCATCTCCATGGACGAAGAGGCATTGAATATCAGCATCCGCAAGTTCCTCAAGATGGTTGGCGTCAATTCCCAGCGCGAGATCGAGCACGCGGTTGCGACCGCGGTGGCCAGCGGAAAGGCAGCAGGAATCAACGCTTACCCTGCGCAAGTCACGCTGAAAGTGGCGGGTCTCGGCTTGGAAGTCGCGTTCGACGGAGAGATTCGTCTGCAGTAGCGCGTAAGAGCGACGGAGAAATTGCGCCATGTGCGGACGCTTCACCCTCACGGAACCGGCGTACATCGCGGCCAAGTTTGGTCTCGATAACTTCGCTCCGGTGGAACCTGAGTTTTACGAGCCGCGTTTCAACGTCGCTCCGACGCAGCGCATCGTGGTCATTCCGACCATAGACGGCCAGCGTGAAGCCCGACGCATGCGCTGGGGCCTCATCCCGAGCTGGGCCAAGGACTTGAGGATCGGGGCGAGCTGCATCAACGCCCGCGCCGATAGCGTCGCGTCCAAACCCGCGTTCAAGGCAGCATTCAAGAGCCGCCGCTGTCTGATCCCCGCGGACGGCTTCTATGAATGGCAATCCGGGCCGCAAGGCAAGCAGCCGTACCGCGTCACGCTCGCCGATGGATCCATGTTCGCGTTTGCCGGTTTGTGGGAGCGATGGCGCAATCCGGCAACCGATGAATCGATCGACTCGTGTTGCATCGTGACCTGCGACACCAACGAGCTCACGGCGAAGTTTCACGATCGCATGCCAGTCATCATCGCCGCCGAGGATTACGATACCTGGCTGACGGGAACGCCGGAGGAGGCGTTGACCCTGCTCAAGCCATTCCCGTCAGAAGAGATGCGCGCATATCCCGTCAGCTCGCGCGTCAACAGCGCCAAAAATGACAGCGCGGAACTTGTCGCTGAGGTGCAGGAGCGAGCCGGGAGCGCACAGCTAGCGCCGGATACGCCGGCGCCGTCGAAACCCGCTGAATGCTGAAGGGTGCGCTCAGCGCTCTCGTCAGGCTGGAGCGGCCTTGACGACATATTGGACGGCAAGCGAGTCGTTTTCGGCAAGCTGAGGATCGCTCCCGGTCGCCACCGCCATCGCGCGAATCGATGGAAGCACGTTCTGTCGAGCGGGCTCGTCGGCAACCCTCGAAAACCCTTCGACGATCTGATACCCGGTCGATTGGAAGAGCTCGATGATCGTGATGCGCGTGAACCAGCGCAAGTGAGTGCGATCCAGGAGGCCCTGATCTTCGTATCTGAAGGCGCAGCAGTTGAGCCGGGCCTGGACGCTCCAATGCTGCGCATTGGGAATGCAGGCGATGATTCGAGCGTCAGCCTGCAGGTGGCCGCGCATGCGCTTGAGCAAAGCCCATGGATCGAGCAGGTGTTCCAGAGAGTCACCGAATATCCAGCAGTCGGAGGGAAAGAGAGAAAGGAACGTCGACTCGCTCATGGTTTCGACGTTCGCGCAGATGACCGAGCTGCAGAATGTCTTTGCCTGTTCGGCGTATTCCGCATCGATTTCGATGCCCGTGTATTCGCACCCCGGGTTCTCCGCGACATACGCGCGGGCCAAGGCCCCGCGGCTGCAACCGACCTCGACGACTCTTTTGAGATTCTTCGACATCAACCGCAGAAGGTCGGGGTTATGGCGGTCGTGGGCGGGCGTTTGCTTCATTGATGATTCGATCTCCAACAGCACGAACGATTATGGCGCCGGTGCCTTTCTTACATAGGAAGGATCGGCAAACACCGACGTGATGACGGCCTTTTCGATGTCGGGGCTGTCCGGAACCAGGTAAAGGACGGGCGTGATCAGCTCCTCGAAGATGCCTCTAAGGCTGCGGGCGCCGGTCTTGTACTCGACCGCGATCTCCGCGATCTGCTCGAACACCTTGGGCTCGACCGTCAGCTCGACGCCTTCGTTCTGGAAGATCTGGCGGAACTGCTCGTAAATCGAGTTCTTCGGCTCGGTCATGATCCGCACCAGGGTCTGTTTGCTGAGCTCCTGAAAACGGGTGATGACGGGGAGCCTGCCGGTGAATTCCGGGATCAGCCCGAAGGTAAACAGGTCGGTCGGCTTCACACGCGAGTTGAGCCGCTGCAGCATCTTCTGGCTTTCACCTTTCAAGATCGAGATATAACGGTAGGCATTCGACTGCGACATGATCTCGTCGAGCCCGACGAATGCCCCGCCGCAAATGAACAGAATATTGGTCGTATCGATGTATCGTCCGTTGACCAGCTTGACCGCGGCGCCTTCCATGATCTTGAGCAGCGCGTGCTGCACGCTTTCGCCGGAGACGCTGCGCGGTTGACCGTCGATAGCCTTGAGCTTGTCGATTTCGTCAATGAACACGATTCCGTGTTGAGATGAGGCGACGTCTCCGCCTGCCTTGTCGACCAGCCGCTGCAGCACCGCCTCGATTTCCTCGTTGACGTATCGGGATTGCGCCAGCGCGGTAGCCTCGGCGGTGACGAAAGGCACGCCTAAAACCTGCGACAGGGTTTCGCACAGGAGCGTCTTGCCCGTTCCCGAGGGGCCGATGAGGAGGACGTTGCTCTTGGTGATGGGCGTGCCGTCCTGCTGCGATTTGGCTATTTTCTTGAAATGCGAGTAGACCGTCACCGCCACCGTTTTCTTGGCGTCGTCCTGCCC
>JALZAO010000353.1 GCA_030948305.1 Pseudomonadota bacterium | reverse complement strand
CCATGCGCGGTTGAGCGCGGCCGGACCCAGATAGGCCGGATTCCACGCCACGACATCGCACGACGCATAGCAGATACCGCAGCCGATGCATTCGATGGCGGCGTCGATCTCCTTCCGGGCGGGCGATGCGGGAACGACGCGCGCGAAATCGTCGCGGCGTGTCGCGGTCGGCGAGAACTGGCCTTTGGCCCGCGCCCACTTGTCGAAGAATTCGCGCATATCGGTCACCAGGTCACGCACGATCGGCAGGTTGGCCAGCGGTGCGATCACCAGCCGGTTATTCTGCGCGACCTTGGCCACGTGGGTGCGGCAGCTCCAGCGCGCCTTGCCATTGACGGTCATCGCGCACGAGCCGCACATTCCGACGCGGCAGGCGAAGCGGTACGCGAGCGTCGGGTCCAGCCGCCGCTGAATCCACGTAACCACGTCGAGCACCGTTTGCGAATCCTGACGCGGGACCTCATAGCGCCGGTACGCTCCTTGCGCGCCGCCGCGCCAGACGTCTACATCGAGATTAAGGCGCACTGACACTAGGTCCTCGGAGCACCGTGATACAGCCGTACCGTATGTTGCGCTTCGGCGAAGAACAGCCATCGCTCGGCCAGCAATCCGGCCAGACAGACGATTGCCGCCAGCCACGCCGCCGGTGCATTGGTGGCGCCGGACACGATCCACGCAGCAGGAACACCGAAGCCGGCGGTCAGCGCGGCGAGGCGCAGCGCAAGGGCATTGCGGCGCGCCAGCACGAAGCCGAACTCGTCGGTGAGAAAAGTCCCGTGCGAATGTCCGACGTCGAACAGCCGCGCCCGCGCGACCGTCATTCCCGGCGGCCGCACGCCCTTACGTCCATATTGCGGCACGCCGATCGCACCTTCGAGCGTTGGCGCGTCGCGCGCGCCGGCGGAAATCGCCTGCCAGTGCCCTATTTTCGCAATCAGCGCCGCAATGCCGAGCCCGCCGGCGAGCCAGCCCAGGGATCGCATCTGCGCCGCGTGGGCCCGCGCCAATCCAAGCAGCAGAACCGCGCCGGACCAATGGCCCAGCAGCAGATAATTGACCGGCGTCCACGCGCTGTACCACTGGCGGATAGGCTTGAGGCTTGCGTAGATCATCGCGGTCGAAACCAGTACCGCCCACGAAAGCAGGGCGACGATGAGTGCCGCCAGTGCGCGCAACGCGCCATCCTCGTCCGTCCAGACGAGTAAGCCGTACCCGAACGCCACCGGGGCAAGGCACGCCGCGAAAACCGCCTCGCGTGACAGCCACGAGGTGCGAAATCGCGAGAACGCACGCCAGGCATTCGCGGGTTTGGCGAGGTGCAGCACCGACGAGGCGAGGCCTGCCGCGACAAGCGTCAACGCGAGGGCAATGCCCTGCATCAGCGCATCCGACGGCAGCGCGTTGTCGAGCAAGTCGCCAAGCGCAAGCAGTGCAAGCAGGCCCAGCCCCGCGCCGGAGCTCACGGTAAAGAAAATGATGCTGAGCGACGGCTTCATGGCGAGCGAGCCAAAGCGTCAGCGGCGTATGACCGGGCTCGCCAGGCTCGCGAGCCCGCGTTCGAGGAGCTTCTTCACGTCTTCGGCTCCGATTACTGGCTTCAACTCGCGTGGCGGCAGGTACTGATTGACCGGGGCGTATCCCAGCTCGGGCATCAAGCCGAAGCCGCCGCGCTCGGCAGTCAGGCGCGATACTTCCGATGCCGGATCGTCGAAGTCGCCGAAGAACCGGGCATGCGTAGGACAGGCGAGCACGCACGCCGGCTGGCGCTCCTCGGGCGGCAACAGCTCGTCGTTGATGCGATCGACGCAAAGCGTGCACTTTTTCATCGTACCCGTCGCGGTGTCGAGCTCGCGCGCACCGTAGGGGCACGCCCAGGCGCAAAGGTTGCACCCCATGCACTTGTCCTGATCGACGAGCACGATGCCGTCGTCACGCTTGTACGATGCACCAGTCGGGCACACGGTCACGCAGTCCGCGTCGGCGCAGTGCATGCAGGACATCGGAAAGTTGATGGTCTTGCTTGCCGGATATTCGCCAACTTCGTAATGCCGCACGCGATTGAACCAGACACCGGACGGCTCAGCGCCGAAGGGCTGGTAATCGGAAAGCGGGCCGCTTACCGGCGACGAAGCGTTCCATTCCTTGCACGCGGTCGCGCACGCGTGACAGCCCACACAGGTGTCGAGATCGATGACCAGGCCGAGTCTCACGAGGCGGGCTCGGTGTGATAGCGCCAGGTGGAGGGCCGCCGGCCATCGTCGCCGGGCAGGCGCTTGGACATGGGAAATCTCGGCCAGATGCCGATC
>JALZAO010000049.1 GCA_030948305.1 Pseudomonadota bacterium | reverse complement strand
CGCCACGCTCATCCCGCCATCGATGACGAGCATCTGCCCGGTCATGTAGTTCGACGCGCTCGAGGCGAGGAACACGGCGACGCCGGCGAGCTCCTCGGGCTGGCCCCAACGGCCGGCCGGCGTGCGTTTGGACACCCAGGCATTGAACTCGGCGTTGTCGATCAGCGCACGATTCATCTCCGTAGCAAAGTAGCCCGGTGCGATGGCGTTGACCTGAATGTTGTGCGGGGCGAGCTCGACCGCCATGCCGCGCGTCAACTGCCGTACTCCGCCCTTGGCTGCGGTGTAGGGCACCACGCTCGGCCGCGCCAGCTCGCTCATCAGCGACGCGATGTGGACGATCTTGCCGCGCTTTTTCGCGATCATTTGCGGCAGCACCGCCTGCGAGACGGTGAACGGCGCGGTCAGGTTCGTGGCGATGATCTCATCCCACTGTTCCTGCGGGAAGCCGACAAAGGCGCCGCGGCGCTGGATGCCGGCGTTGTTGAACAGGATGTCGACAGGCCCGACGCTGGATTCGATCGCGGCCACGCCGGCGTCGATGGCATCGCGGTCGGTGACGTCGAACACGGATGTCGAGACGTCGAGCTTTTCGCCCCGCAGCGACTCGGCCGCGGAATCGATCGCCTCCTGCCGGCGTCCGTTCAGAACCACTTTCGCGCCGGCTCGCGCGAGGCCCTGCGCGATCGCAAAACCGAGACCGCGGTATGCGCCGGTGACCAGCGCGACCTTGCCGGAAAGATCGAAGGGCTGCTGCATGTTCGCCTCTCAGTACTACGCGGACGTGGATTCGAAAAGCTCAAGCCGCAGCCCTGAATTGTACGGTAGCGGGCGAACGCGACCGCGCCGACGCGAGGCAGCTGGGGCGCCGACGCGGCCAACAGCGCGCTACGCGGCGATCGGCTGCGGCAGTGGTGCCGGTTTGACCGAGCGGTACGCCGCGACGAGCTCGGCTTCCTTCGCCTTGGCCGCCTTGAGATGGCGATCCTTGACGTGGCCGTAGCCGCGGATGTATTCGGGAATGCTCGCCAGCTCGACCGCGATGGCGTGATTGTGAGCGGCGAGCCTCGGTAAGAGCTCTTCGATCAGCGCTTCGTAGTCGGTGATCAGCTGCCGCTCCCTGCGCCGCTCGGCGCTCTTTCCAAAAATGTCGAAGGCCGTCCCGCGCAGGCCCTTCATTTTTGCCAGCAGCTTGAACGCGCTCATCATCCACGGTCCGTAGACGCTCTTTTTCGCTTCGCCCGTCACCGCGTCGGGCTTGTTGCTCAAGGGCGGCGCGAGATGGAAGGTCAGCTTGTAGTCGCCTTCGAATTGCGACGCGACGCGCTTGGCGAAATCGCCGTCGGTATAGAGCCGCGCAACTTCGTATTCGTCCTTGATCGCAAGGAGCTTGAAGTAGTAGCGCGCGACGGCTTCGGTGAGCACGCTCCTGCCCGGCAATCTGGCGAGCTCGGCGGTGCGCACTTTGTCGATGAAATCGATATAGCGCTTGGCGTACGCGCCATCCTGGTACGCGGTGAGAAAGCTGGCGCGGCGGGCGATCATTTCATCGAGCGACGTCGACAGGCGCTGCGACTCGGGCTTTTCCCGCGGAATCGCCGCGTCCAGCACCCGCTCAGGCTCGACGGCGGCCAGGCGTCCCCACTTGAAGCTCTCTTTGTTCGATTCGATCGCCGCGCCGTTCAATTCGATCGCCCGCAGGATCGCCGCCTCGGACAGAGGAATCAATCCGCGCTGATAGGCGAAGCCGACCATGAACAGGTTGGTGGCGATGGAGTCTCCCATCAGCCCGGTGGCGAGCTTGGTCGCGTCGAGGAACTCGGCGTCGCCGGGAGCCACCGCGTCCTTGATCTCGTGCTCCATCGAGCCCAGCGGGAACTTGAGATCGGCGTTGCGGGTGAAGTCGGCGGGCATCACCAGAGCGG
Organism: Pseudomonadota bacterium; assembly: GCA_030948305.1. Taxonomy (GTDB): domain Bacteria; phylum Pseudomonadota; class Gammaproteobacteria; order Burkholderiales; family Casimicrobiaceae; genus PALSA-1003. Next base: position 6,794 of record JALZAO010000049.1, on the reverse strand, counting down.
TGTTGACCAACGCCTTGGTCACGCCTTTTTGCATCTTGGCCACGGCCTCGTAGCCGACGCCGGTAAGAATGTCGCACGCCAGAATCAGCTTCGCTTCTCCCGCGGCGATGCGCGTGGCGTAGAGCTGTTCCGGCGTATCGGCAATGCGCACGTGCGAGACGACGGCGCCGTTTTTCTGCGCCAGCCCGGTCATGTCGAGCACGCTGCAGCCCTTGCCCTCGAGATGCGCGGCCATGCCCAGCAGCGCGCCGATGGTCACCACGCCGGTGCCGCCGATGCCGGTAACCAGGATGCCGTAGGGCGCCGCGGTCAACGGAAGTGTGGGCTCCGGCAGCGTCGGAAAGTCTCCCGACGCGGCCTTTTGCGGCTTGCGCAGAGTGCCGCCGACTACCGTCACGAAGCTCGGGCAAAAACCGTTGACGCAGGAAAAGTCCTTGTTGCACGAGCTCTGGTCGATGGTGCGCTTGCGTCCGAACTCGGTCTCTACCGGCGCGACCGAGACACAATTCGACTTCACGCCGCAGTCGCCGCAGCCTTCGCACACCAGTTCGTTGATGACCACCCGCTTGGCGGGATCGGGATACTTGCCGCGCTTGCGGCGGCGGCGCTTTTCCGCGGCGCAGGTTTGATCGTAGAGCAGAACGGTGACGCCGGAAGTATCGCGCAGGCTGCGCTGCACGCGGTCGAGCTCGTCGCGGTGGTGAATCTCGATGCCGGACGCGAAATAACCGGACGGATATTTTTCCGGCTCGTCGGTGACGACGACGACCTTTTTCACGCCCTCGGCCGCGACCTGCCGCGCGATGTCCGCCGGCGAGAGCGGTCCGTCGACCGGCTGCCCGCCGGTCATCGCCACCGCGTCGTTATAGAGGATCTTGTAGGTGATGTTGACGTTGGCCGCGACCGACGCTCGGATGGCGAGACTGCCGGAGTGATAGTAGGTGCCGTCGCCCAAGTTGGCGAAGATGTGCTTTTCGTTGGTGAACTGCGCCTGCCCGATCCATGGCACGCCTTCGCCGCCCATGTGGGTGAAGGTCGAGGTCGACCGGTCCATCCAGATCGCCATCACGTGGCAGCCGATGCCCGCGGTCGCGCGGCTGCCCTCGGGGACCTTGGTCGACGTATTGTGAGGGCACCCCGAGCAGAAATACGGGATGCGCTGCAGGCTGATCTTGGGCTTGGCCAGCGCCGCTTCCTTGGCGTTGATGAAGGCCACGCGGCTGCGCACTTTTTCCATGGTGCGCGGATGCAGGTCCATTTTTTCGATGCGCTGCGCAATGACGCGGGCGACCATCGCCGGCGTCAGCTCGGAAGTGGCGGGCAGCAGCCAGTCGCCGTGCGGACGCATCCACTCGCCCTTTTCGTCGAACTTGCCGACCACGCGCGGACGCACGTCGGTGCGCCAGTTGTAGAGCTGCTCCTTCAACTGGTATTCGACGATCTGGCGCTTTTCCTCGACCACCAGGATTTCTTCCAGGCCTTCGGCGAAGTGACGCACGCCCTCGGGCTCGAGCGGCCACGGCATCGCCACCTTGAACACGCGGATGCCGATCTCGGCCGCGTCGTCGTCGGTGATGCCAAGGTCGTCGAGCGCCTGACGAACGTCCATGTAGCTCTTGCCGCTGGTGATGATGCCAAGCCGCGCGGGCTTGCCGCCCGGGCGCCCACCGATGACGATGCGGTTCAACTGATTGGCTCGGCAGTAATGCAGCGCCGCGTAGATCTTGTAACCGTGCATCCGCGCTTCGGTGTCGAGGAATCCGTCGGGCCAGCGGATGGAAATGCCGTCCGGCGGGAATGGAAAGTCGTCGGGCGTGATCAGCTTGACGCGGTCGGGATCGATATAAACCGACGCCGAGCTTTCGACGGTGTCGGACACGCATTTGAAGCCGACCCAAAGGCCCGAGTAGCGGCTCATCGCCCAGCCATGCAGACCGAGGTCGATGATTTCCTGCACCGACGAGGGATACAGCACCGGCATCATGGCGGCCGAGAACTGGTGGTCGGATTGATGCGGAAGCGTCGACGATTTCGCCGCATGATCGTCGCCGGCGAGCACCAGCACGCCGCCGTGCTTGGACGTGCCGGCGAAATTGGCGTGCTTGAACACGTCGCCGCAGCGATCGACCCCGGGGCCCTTGCCGTACCACATGGCGAACACGCCGTCGTACTTGGCGCCGGGGTACATGTTGACCTGCTGGCTGCCCCAGATCGCGGTCGCGGCGAGGTCCTCGTTCAATCCCGGCCGGAACTGGATGTGCGCTTTCGAAAGAAACTTTTCCGCGCTCCAGAGCGACAGGTCGAGCGCGCCCAACGGCGAGCCGCGATAGCCGGAGACGAAGCCGGCGGTATTCAGTCCGGCCAGCACGTCGCGCTGGCGCTGCAGCATCAAGAGCCGCACCAGCGCCTGAACGCCGGTCACATAGACGCGTCCGGACTCGAGCTGATATTTGTCGTCGAGAGTGACGTCACGCAGCGCGTGCGCGCTGCCGGAAGGAGGGGCCATCGAACGGACTCCAAAAATTGTGTTTCTGGATTGCGCGGTCACCGGGTACGGGCCGCCACCACGTGGCCGCCGATTGTGTCGGCGACCCGTTACGAGGCGCGAATTCTACGCTTTAGACCGCAACGCGGCAAATGCGTTGCAGCTTCTCGTATCGAGTGCTTTCGCTTCGGGTGTCGTCGGGTAAAATGCGCACCTTTTACGCCATGCGTTCACGACATGACCACAGCCTTGCTGGCGTCGATCGAGCTCGAGACCGCGCCGAAGCCGACGGCCAGCGTCATCTGGCTGCACGGCCTCGGCGCCGACGGCAACGACTTCGTGCCGATCGTTCCCGAGCTCAAGCTCCCGGCCGCGCTCGCGTTGAGGTTCGTGTTTCCGCACGCGCCGGTGCGCAAGGTAACGATCAATAACGGCATGGCCATGCGTGCGTGGTACGACATCGCCGCCGCGGATCTGAACAGCCGCGCCGATATTGCCGGTGTCCGGCAGTCGCAGGCACAGCTCGAAGCGCTGGTCGCTCGCGAAAAAAACCGCGGCATCGCCGCGTCGCGGATCGTGCTTGCCGGCTTCTCGCAAGGTGGCGCCATCGCGCTGTACACCGCCATCCGCCATCAGGAGCGGCTGGCGGGAGTGATCGCGCTGTCGACGTATCTGGTCAATGCGGACAGGCTGGCCGAGGAAGCGGCGGCGGTCAATCGCGATCTGCCGATCTTCATGGCCCACGGTACCGCCGACCCGGTGGTGCGCTTCGATTGGGGTGACGCCTCACGCCGCGCACTCGTCGCGGCTGGCTATCGCGTCGACTGGCACACCTACCGAATGGAGCACTCGGTGTGCATGGAGGAGATCGAGGCGATCGGCATCTGGCTGGTAGACACGCTCGCGGCTAAATGAATGGTTATGTCGGCGCAACTCTACCGCGTGCGCATCCTAAAACGCGCGCCATCGTCATCGATGACCCGGAATCCGAGCCGCGCGTAGAGCCGCTGCGCGGGATTGCACCGCAGCACCCGCAGCTCGACATAGCGATCGGAGTCACGCGCAAGCGCCACCACGGCGGTAATGATCGCCGTGCCGACACCGTGATTGCGGTGAGGGCCCATTAGCTCGATGTCGCGCAGAAAAATCTTGCGCCAGTGGCGCGTCAGGCTGATGCGGCCCACGTCGCGGAGCACCGTTCCACCACGCACGATCACCGCCTGGCGCTCTGGCGCGTAGTTCGCGGCGAAATGTGCGCGCTGCCATTCCTCGTCCCAGCCCCAGGTCTGGTCGACGTAAGCGCCCATGGCGTCGCGATGCAGCGCGAACAGGAAATCCTCGTCCTTGGGCTGCGCTCCGCGCAGCACCCAGCCGCGAAACGCGCGCGCGTCGGCGAGCGCCTCGGTCAACGGTTCAATCCACCCGGCTGCCACGGGAGGAGGACGACGATGAGGAGGAAGATGAGGACGACGGCGAGGAGGGCGCCCGTGCCTTCCCCTTGGGTTTGATACCGCGCTGCGCGAGCGCATCGCGAAGCAGGAACTCGATTTGTGCGTTGATGCTGCGCAGCTCGCTCTGGGCGAGCCGCTCCATCTCGTTCCAGATGACGGGATCGAGCCGGAGCAGAAAGGCTTTCTTCTCGGCCATGCTAGGACTGGGGTGCCGACGCGCGGCGCCGATCGCCTCTCACGTCAGTGGGGCGTTCGAAACCGCAAATAGAATAATGCCTGCCATGCCACGGTGGCGGCGATAAATCCGCCGAGGACAGTCCACAACAGCGTGGCGGGCAGCTGCGGCGGGACGCTTGTGTTCGCTTTGAGAATCGTGTAATGCAGAGCGGCGATGAAGAGGACCAGCAGGCATCCGAGCCAGCCGCCGAACGCTTCGAGAGCGGCCAGCGTCTCGCCGCGTCGAGCGGGCGCGAGCCAGTAATCGCGATTCGGCAGCTTGACGCCGCGCGACATGACGTGTGGCAGCCACGCGATCGAAGCAACGATGAACATCGGAAACAAGGTTCCGAATCCGAGAATGAACAGTGCGTAGCCGTCGCGGCTCATCCAGGCGTTGGTCTGCCCGGCGGCGCCGAAATGCGAGGCCACGCGCGGCGGCAATTGTCCGAGGGTGCCGACGATGAAGGCAACGCCGGCGATCAGCAGGGTGACAAAAAGCACAAGAGAAAGACGGTGCATGGGCGGCTCCGCGCATCAAATCGTGGTTCACAGCGGCGCCGTTGCCGGCGCCTAAAGCGATCAGAAGGTCCCTTTGCCGGGCCGCCCGGCAAACACCGCCAGCGCCAGACCCAGCGCGGCGCCCAGCGCCAGGCCGACGGGGCTGTTGCCGAATGCGGTTCCTATCGCGGTGCCTGCGCTCGCGCCGACTGCCGTCCAAATTCCAGGATTTCTCGCTCGCGGAAAAATCATGACGGGCTCCTGTCCGAAGGTAGTGGATTAGTGATACAGCGTGCCGGTATTGATCACCGGTTGAACCTCGCTCTCGGCGCAAAGCACGGTCATCAGGTTGCTGACCATTGCTGCCTTTCGCTCGTCGTCCAGCTCGACCACTTTCTTTTCCGACAACTCTCTGAGCGCCATTTCGACCATCGACACCGCGCCATGGACGATCTTCTGCCGCGCGGCGATGATCGCTTCGGCCTGCTGCCGGCGCAGCATCACCTGCGCGATTTCGGGCGCATAGGCGAGATGCATCAACCGCGCTTCGTCGACGACGACGCCGGCTTTGGCCAGCCGCTGCGTGAGCTCCATGACCAGCGCGCGGGAAATGAGGTCGCTGCCGCCGAGCAGCGTCGGCTCGACCACCCCGCCGGGCTCGACGTCGCCGTGGTCGTAGGCAAACGATGACGCCAGATGGCGCACCGCGGCCTCGCTTTGCAGCTTGACGTAATTCTCATAGTTGTCGACATCGAAGCTTGCCTTGGCGGTGTCGTCGACGCGCCACACCACGACCGCCGCGATCTCGATCGGGTTGCCTCGCTTGTCGTTGACCTTCAGCCGCTCTCCGTTCAGGTTGCGCGCGCGGAGCGATACCTTGCGTCGCGTGTAGAACGGGTTGGTGCCTCGCAGTCCCGCCACTCTTGTCGTGCCCCGATAGCTGCCGAACAATTGCAGCAGCGCGGCCTCGTTCGGCTGCAAGGTGTAGAGCCCCGATAGGAACAGCAGCCCGGCAAGGAATAGCAGAACAAAGATGACGATGGTCGTCACCAACCCTGTGACCGAGCCCGAGCGCCCGTAAGCCACGCCCTGAAACAGCTGCCACAGCCCGAAGACGACGAGCGCCAAGCCGATCGCCAGGACCATGAAGCCGTTCCAGGTCGTGATCGGCCGTTCTTCGTGCGCGGGTTTAATTTCCTGAATGCGTTCCACCTTGAGTTCCTCCACGACGCTCAAGCCGATGCGGCCATGGGCGATATGTAAATGATATCACGACAATATCGAACGCCGTCAAGGACTTTGTGTACCGGCATATTGAGTGCAAAAAAAAGCGGACGGGGTCGCCGTCCGCTTGGGGATCGACACGCGGGAGAGGCTCCCGTTGTCGTGTTGCCTTAGTGCTAACGTTGGTTGCGATCCAATCGGGTCAGCCGAGGTCGACCGGCACGAAAATGCGCGCGTCGTCGCGCTGGATCAAGAGCGCCACCGTCTTGCCCGACTTGGCCACCAGCTCCTTGAGCTGAGCGGGAGACTTCACCGGTGTATTGTTGACGGCGACGATGACGTCGCCGGCGCGGATGCCCGCTCGCGCGGCTGCGCCGGCGACATCCTGCACGACCAAGCCATTCTGCAGCGAGCCCTCGCGCATTTCCTCCGGCGAAAGCGGCCGCACCGCGATGCCCAGTCGCGCCTTGCCCAGGTCGACCTTGCCGTTTTCGGCGGCCACGGCCTTGTCTTCAAACGCGCCGATGGTCACCGCAACTTGCTTGGATTTGCCATCGCGCCAGACCTCGAGCGTGGCCTGAGTATTCGGCTTCAGGCTCGACACCAGCGGCGGCAGATCGGCCGAGGCGTTGATCTCCTTGCCGTTGAACTTGACGATGACGTCACCCGGCTCGATGCCGGCCTTCGCCGCGGCACTGCCTTTTTGCACCGAGCTCACCAGCGCTCCGGCGGCCGACTTCAAACCGAAGTTCTGCGCCAGGGACTGATTGACTTCCTGGATGGTGACACCCAGGCGGCCGTGCTCGACCTTGCCGTGCTTCGCCAGCTGCTCCTCGACCTGCATCGCGATGTCGATGGGCACCGCGAAGGCGAGACCCTGGAAGCCGCCGGAATGGCTGAAGATCTGCGAGTTCACG
>JALZAO010000352.1 GCA_030948305.1 Pseudomonadota bacterium | reverse complement strand
CGCGAGTACCCCATTCCTTTTGCAGCCCGGGCATATTCCGTGTGTTGTAGTGCCGCTGCACGAACGGACACTCGGGATTGGTCCATTCGAGGACCACGTACTTGCCCCGATAGTCGGACAAGCGCACTGCCTTGCCGTGTGTGTCGGTAAGCGTGAAGTCCGGCGCCGGCTGTCCGGCGGCGGCAGCGAGCGCGGGACCTGCGGCGGTCGCAAAGGCAAGAGCGCTCGCGATGACGAGCATGCGTTGTTTCATGTTCATGTCAGCCTCCGGTCGAGGGAATAAGCCGGCTCCTTGGAGCCTGCTCGTTTAATGGAGCGTCCAGCGTCGCCGCAGACTGCGGCGTGTCGATGGCATCGAAGATATCCTGCTTGGTTAGGACCTCCGGCAAAAGCAGCGGTTCCTTGCCAGGCCGGAAGAAAACATACACCGGAACGCCGTTGCGGCCAAGCGCTGCCAGCGCGGCGCCGATAGCCGGATCGCGACGCGTCCAGTCCGCCTGCAGCAGCGCGACCTTGCGGCGCGCGAAAACATCCCGCACCGCGTCGGTATCGAGCACGAGGCGCTTGTTCACCTGGCAGGTGACGCACCACGCGGCGGTGAACTCGACGAACACCGGGCGGCCCGCTTCGACGAGTTGCGCCACGCGAGCAGCGGAGTATTCCTGCCACGGTCCATCGGCCGCGGGACGCTTGGCGACATTCGACTCGGCGTCCATGGCCGACGTCCCGACGACTGGCCAGCCGACGGCGAGCGCGCCGGCGATGCTGGCCACGGCCGCGATGCCCCAGCCGCGGGCACCGCCGGTGCGCATCGTTTGCCACGCCCAGAGCCCGAGCGCGATCAGCAGCAGCGAGGCGCCGAGCCGCAACACCGCGTCGTTGTCCAGTTGCGCGCCGAGCACCCAGGCAAGCCACAGCACCGTTGCATAAAGCGGAAACGCAAGCAATTGCTTGAGCCGCAGCATCCACGCGCCCGGCTTGGGGAGCCTTTTGCGCCACGCGGGGAAATAGGCGAGCAACACATACGGCAGCGCCATGCCGATCGCCAGCACCGTGAACACGATCCACGTCGACAACATCGGTCCGGCAAGCGCATACCCGAGCGCCGCACCCATGAAAGGGGCCGAGCAGGGCGAGGCGACCACCACCGCAAGCGCGCCGGACAGCGCGTCGTTGACTAGCGGGTTTTTCGCATTCCACGTTGCCAGCGACGAGGGCACGAACTGTCGAACCTCGAACACGCCGGAAAGGTTCAGCGCCAGCACGAAAAACAGCACTGCGAGCGTGGCGATCATCGCCGGCGATTGCAGCTGGAATCCCCAGCCCAGTTGCGCTCCCGCGGCGCGCAGGCCAATCAGAATGCCGGCAAGCAACCAGAACGACACCATGACTCCGGCGCCGAAGGCGAGGCCGTGATGACGCATCGCCGCGTTATTTTCGCGATGCGTGGCGAAGCCGAGCACCTTGAGCGAGAGCACCGGGAATACGCACGGCATCAGATTGAGGAGCAAGCCGCCGACCAGCGCAAAAAAGGTTGCGGCACCGAGCGACAACGTGGCGTCCGCGCCGCTCGCCGGCGGTGTCAGCTTCAGTGCCGGCGCGGTGAGCGCCGGGGCGGTCGATCCGGCGACAACCGTCCCTGCCAATGGAACGTCGATCGCAAGCGCCCGCCGCGCGCTCGCATCGCCCGAGACCAGAACGCCGGCGACGCGCCTGAATTCTCCGACACGCTGGCTTGCCACCGGCAAGCTCAGGCTCCAGTCTGTTCCCTGATGCGTCAGCGACTGCACGCCCGAGGCTTCGATCTGTCCTTCCACATACGGAAAAAAATGCGAGCCGGCAATGGACGCCGCGCTGTCTTGCCCGGCCGCAGGCGCCAGATGCAGCTCGACCGTCGAGCCGCGACCTGTCGCGGTCACGTTCCACGCGTCGGCAGGTCGCGGCAGGCTGGTCCGCGTTTTCGCGATCGCGTCGATCCAGCGCGGATCGCGCGTGACCTGCGCCGCGTCGGCGATCACCGGCAAGGTCAGCGACAGATCGGCACCTTCCGGGATGCAGATTTCCTTGCACACCAGCCAATCCGCACGCGCCGACAGCGTGACGGTCTTGCCGCTCAGAAAATCGGGAACCGTGGCGATGTCGGAGAGCAGCAGCACCTCGCCCTCGTAGCCATAGTTAACGAGAGGGCCGACCGGCAGCGCGCGCGGCGCTGGCCACCGGATCGGGCCCGCCTTCAATCCCTCGGGGAGTTTCCAAGTGAGCGTGGTGGGCAGCCCCGAGTCGCCGGCGTTCTGCCAGTAGGTATGCCATCCGCGCTCCATGACG